>JADZFJ010000547.1 GCA_020849935.1 Crocinitomix sp.
AACCTTAAAACAATCAGGCATTGATGTGTATGGAAACATTTATGGTCCATTTGAAACGCACCGTGTTTTTGCCATGTATCACGCCAATTCAGGTGAATTAATTCACACAAATACAGCACCTTACAACCCCCATCTTTGGTGCATGGACAGTTTGGAAGTGAGTGATTTTAATTTTGATGGTTATCCGGATTTGCGTTATTGTAACCCACCTAATTATGAGCACCTTTACCTCATTTATGAGCCTGAAAAAGATACCTTTTTGTACAATAATTTACTCAGTACGTTGAACGATGTTAAGATCAACACCTCAGAAAAATTAATTACGGGAACCAATTCTATCAGCACCACCAAGTATAGCAATATGAATGTCAAAATAGGTTCGATTGTGGCGGCTAAAGAATTTTACCAACTGAGTGGGGCCTGTTTAAAAAGCATAGCAAGTGTGACCGTGCATTATGATGAAACCGGAAAATCTACCACTGTCGATACCGCCTATTTTACGTTTCAAAACCAACGCTTAATGCCAATTGACAAGGCAACTTTTACGTCTTTGTCACATCTAAAACCTGTGCCTATTGAAACAGCGGTGGCTGAAATTGATTCGATGGAAATTATTGATGGGCATTTTTTATTCAAGGTTAAATTATCGAAATCAACTGTTTATTCCTACGATGGCGTTGGTTACACCTATCTTCCGCCAATGAGGACACTTGAAATATGGGATCTTGATGTCAGTAGACGAATTTTTAAAGCAGAGTTGGGTTACACCTCCAACAATGCAAACATGGACAGTATTGAAATAAACGATTTTAATTTTGACAATCAACCAGATTTTCGTTACGCAATTGGAAATAGCGATTATCTGTATATGGTGTACCACGCCGACCAAAATACATTTATCATTGAACCATATTTGAACAAATTGGAAAATATTCGTTTTGATTGGCACGATGCAGTTGTAGAAGGGGAAATTTCTTATTATCAAACAGATTTTAAAAATAAATCGTCACACCCAAACAAACAGTTAAGCTATCGGGAGTATTATCGTTTTTGCGGAACGGATTTAAAAAACGTGGAGAAAAAAACGGACTATTACACCAAAAGACAAAAAATCACAAGTTCCAAAACCGAGTATTTTATTTATGAAAATCGTTCACTTTACCCGACAGATGTAGATTTGTGTTATGATTTGCCCGAAGGCTCCGAACAACCCGTTAGCAAACTAACCTACCCCATTCTTATTTCAAAAGAAAATGATGACATTCGCGCCGAATTAACCCAAATTTTAACCGACCAATACTTGTGGACCGATAGTTCAAAACAAACACAAAAGTTAATGATTTGGTCGAGCGAACAAACCGAACCTATTTTTGACGTACGATTTTCTATTGCTTCTGGAGTCATGGATACCATGGAAATTGGACGATACAATTTTGATCAAATTCCAGACATTCTGATCTACAATCGATCAAACCCCAATCAAAAAAAATATTTTCTTTCGTATGCCAAGCACGAAAATTCAATCACCTATTACGAAGACAAGTTTATGTCCTCCATCACGCATTTAACAATCGACTCGACCAATTACATTATCACTGGCCTTCAAATTTTTGGAATTGACAGCGTATTCTATACCTTCAAGGGAATCAACATGGACACCTTGATTATTCAAGAGAAATACCATTCGATTGAACGTGAAGGGAACACAAAAACCTTCGGCTACGACCGAAATAAAATTGTCAACATTGATCCTCCTTACAAATCACCAATCAGATTTGAATACGGAAAAGAATTCGGTGACTTCAATTTTGATGGGTTTGAAGATTATCGCATTCCTTCGCCCATTGAAGGACAACAGATTTATTATTGTTGGGACTCGACAGCAAGTAAATTTGTGGAAAATGAAACGTTAAGTTTAATGCAAAATGCTCTTTTTGATTGGAAAAACAAAATCTTTCTTGGCGATCGGTATTACGATGAAGACGGAGTAAGCGTAAGCGATCACTACGAGCTCCGAGATGGAAAAATTGTCGTCGTAGCAAGAACCAAAAGTTTCAAAACCGATGATGATCAATCCGAACAACGTTATCACGAAATTTACCAATGGCAAGATGGAAAGCTCGTGTTGGTTGGTGCTAGTTATGTTGAATAAAATAGGATTTAAAATAAAATTACAGTTTTAAGAGAGTTGTAGTTTGTTTATAAGGTTCTTAACTAAAATAATTAGTATATCTTTAAATTATGGCACAAGCGGGACGCTTGCGCCAGCGTTCTAAAGATTAATAGTAAAGTAGGTTTTTAATTTTTAGAGGACTTGCGGGACGCTCGCGCCATCCTAGCTATCGAATTAAAAGAAATTACTAGAAAAATAAAAAAATCCCAACAGGTCTAAGGCCTAGATGGCGCGAGTGTCCCGCTCGTGACGTGTCGCGCCGAATGACTAGAAAAGTGATTTTTTTTTATCTTCGAACGATGAGCACAAAATATCGTTTTCATAAACCAGATGCTACTTATTTTATAAGTTTTGCGACAGTAAATTGGGTTGATCTTTTTACACAAGAAATCTATGCCCAAATTTTAATTGATAGTATAAAATATTGTAGGGAAAATAAAGGGATGGAATTATTTGCTTATTGCATTATGCCTAATCACGTTCACATGATTTTTCGTTCTTTGAATAACGACGCAGCGGGATTAATAAGAGATTTTAAAGGCTTTACGTCTAAAAAAATTATTGTTGCAATTAAACTAAATCAAGAAGAAAGTCGAAAAGAATATTTACTAAAAATGTTTGAAAAA
>JADZFJ010000548.1 GCA_020849935.1 Crocinitomix sp.
CTGCAAGATTTTTTGAGAAAACTTTAAAATGTGACGAAAATCATCTTGGTGCGGTGGGTAATTGGCTCTTTTGGGGTTTGCCTGTGTGTCGGGTTGTGTGAGGGGGCAAACCCCAAATGTGCCAATGTGGGCAGGCATAAAATTATTTTTTAAAATGTGCGGTGGGAAAAATTTTTAAAACCATTTGGGTCGGATTGAGTGTCGGAAAAGTCAGGTCGGTTTGTGTCAAGTTACAGCGAAATTGTCTGCTGAATTAAGGTCGTCCGAGAATTTATTTGGAAGTCAAAGTCTGGTCGTTTTGGTGTTCGTTCGATGGTTGCACGGTCGTCTTTTAGGCTTGCTTATAACTTATTAATACACGCAATTAATCAATAGTTTCAAGTCTTTGCATTTTTCTAAAAAACACAGATTATCAGCAATATATGCGCATTTTTTTGTACGTATTTGTATTATAAAAATATTCACATTCATTACGTATAACATCTAAACAACCGTTAGCTATATTCATTAAAATCCTGTCTCCAAAATCCGCACCCAAGATAAACATTTAAATTTCAACAAAAAATAGTACAAGCACCTAGTTTTCAAATTATTTTTGAACAGTAAAGCCCTGCTACTATTTAGAGAGTAATCAGTACAAATTTGTCCAATGTTTAAATTGGATCTGCCGTAGGGACGTGATGCCTAACGTCCCAATGCACGGCTGACAGGGATTTACACCCCTGATTAGTTCAAAAGATTATTTATTTTCATTGGTTTTCATGAATAAGCTGCGCTTATTTGAAGCGATAGCTTGACGAAGCAGAAAACTATTGAAGCGCCGCAAGCCATTTTGACTTTAGGAAAACATGGAGGGCGGACCGCTGAAATGTTTTGTGCAAGGAAACTTTAGCGAAGAGCAGGAATAGGTTCTAATAAAAAAAGAAAGGACTTAAATCCCACAATCGCAACCAAGGTCAAATTCGAAAGTTACCCACGGCATGCGTTTTCGCCATTTTTCTTGAAATTCTTCACTGTAATTCATTCCGCGGAGGTCCAACGAACGGAGGTTGCGCAATTGCACCATGGATTCTGGAATTGTGGAAACGGTGTTAAACCAAAGATCTAGTTTTTGTAAATAAACCAAGTTGCCAATGCATTCTGGGATTTCGGAAATTGCATTTTTGCCCATGTATAAATGTGTTAAACTGGTATTTTGACATAATACAGCGGGGAAAACTTGGAATTTATTTTGTCCTAAATGCAGTGTTTTTAAGTGTGGAAATATAAAATTAGCAGGTAAATCGGTGAGTTTATTTTTTCGTAAATCGAGTTCGATTAGGTTCGTGAATTGGATAATTTCGGCAGGGACTTGGGCATAACCTTCGCGGCTGAGATCGAGACGGTACACAGAATCAGCTGGCACATTAAGCGCCTCGGTTAAGGAGGTAAAAACATAATTTTGTTGCGAATGGCTATAATTTACCAACATTAAGCCCATCCAACACAGCAAGGCATTCAATTTTATCATGTTTTAATTGTTCTTGTAAGTCGTTTAAACTATTAAAATGTTGTTCATCGCGGATCCATTCATACACCACCAACATGAGTTTTTCGCCGTAAATGTCTTGGTCAAAATCAAATAAATTCACTTCCATTCTAAGCTCATCACTTTCAGACAGGGTAGGTCTTGAACCTACATTCATCATACCTTGATAATGCACACCGTTGATAATAGCCCCAACCGCATACACGCCTTTTTTAGGTAAAAGTTGGTGTTGGTGCGTGGAAACCAAGTTGGCAGTTGGATAGCCTAAAGTGCGTCCTATTTGATCGCCATGAACCACTTCGCATTCGAATTGAAAATAATTCCCAAGGTAATTGGCAGCTAGGGACACCTTTCCTTCGGTAATTGCTTCACGGATTTTGGTGGAGCTAATTTTGATTTCTCCCTCTGAAAAGGCAGGAATTTCTAATACCTTAAAATTGTGAATAGCGGACATGGTTTTAAGGAGGTGAATGTCCCCCTCGCGGTTTCTGCCAAAATGGTGATTGTAGCCAATGGCTAAAATTTCCGTTTTAAGTTTTTTAACCAGTATTTCTTTGACAAAATCGCTGGCCGACAACCGAGAAAATTCTCGCGTGAATGGAAAAAGCACCAAATGATCGATTCCAAAACTGGCTAATTTTTTGATCCGTTCCTCGATGGATTGGATTAAATTTAATCCGTGATCGTCGGGATATAAGACAATTCGCGGATGCGGATGAAAAGTAAAAATGACGGTTTCGCCGTTGATTTCGTCCGCACTTTTACGTAAAAGTGAGATTACTTTTTGATGACCTGTATGAACACCATCAAAAGTTCCTAAAGAGACTACAGCACTTTTAATGTGAGGAATTTCGTCTAAGGAATAATAAACTTTCAAGGCAAATAATTGAAAATGTTGATATTTTTTATCAAAGGTAAAGAAAAAACTTGCATCAAGTCCTTGTGAACGAATAAAAAGAACTAAATTTGCACCACGAAATTAAAATATTTATTCAAAAAATTAATACAATGTCTACTATTAAAGGTAAGATTTCCAGGGTTATAGGACCAGTTATTGATGTTAGTTTTGACAACGGAGTAGAGCTTCCAGAAATCATGGGTGCCTTGGAAGTTGTGAAAGAAGACGGAACAAAAGTTGTTTTAGAAATTCAACAACACATCGGAAACGATTCAGTTCGCAGTATTGCAATGGACTCATCAGATGGTTTTAGAAGAGGAATGGAAGTGATTGCAACTGGTTCTCCGATTCTTATGCCAAAAGGAGAAGCCGTTAAAGGACGTCTTTTTAACGTAACCGGAGATCCTATTGATGGTATTGGTCCAGTTTCTAAAGTCAATGGTTTACCAATTCACCGTGATGCTCCTCGTTTTGAGGATTTATCAACAGCAACTGAAGTGTTGTTTACTGGGATTAAAGTAATTGACCTTATTGAGCCTTACGCAAAAGGAGGAAAAATTGGTTTGTTCGGTGGTGCTGGTGTTGGAAAAACAGTATTGATTCAAGAATTAATTAACAATATTGCGAAAGCTTATTCAGGTTTATCTGTATTTGCTGGAGTAGGTGAGCGTACGAGAGAAGGAAATGACTTGTTGAGAGAGATGTTAGAATCTGGGATCATCAATTATGGTGAAGATTTTATGCACGACATGGAAAAAGGTGGATGGGATCTTTCTAAAGTAGACACTGAAAAATTAAAAGAATCAAAAGCGACGTTTGTTTTTGGACAAATGAATGAGCCTCCTGGTGCAAGAGCACGTGTTGCATTGTCTGGGTTGACTTTAGCTGAATATTACCGAGATGGTGAAGGCGATAGCAAAGGAAATGACATCCTTTTCTTCGTGGACAATATCTTTAGATTTACACAAGCGGGTTCTGAGGTGTCTGCACTTCTTGGAAGGATGCCATCAGCAGTAGGTTACCAACCAACATTGGCAACTGAGATGGGTGCGATGCAAGAAAGAATTACCTCAACTACCAACGGATCGATTACTTCTGTTCAAGCGGTATACGTTCCTGCGGATGACTTAACGGATCCAGCGCCGGCAACAACATTTGCCCACTTGGATGCTACGACCGTACTTTCTAGAAAAATTGCTGAGTTAGGTATTTATCCTGCAGTGGATCCTTTGGATTCAACTTCTCGAATTTTAACGCCAGATATCGTTGGTGAAGAGCATTATAACTGCGCTCAACGTGTAAAATTAACCTTACAACGTTACAAAGAATTACAAGATATTATTGCGATTCTTGGGATGGACGAATTGTCAGAAGATGATAAATTAATCGTTCACCGTGCAAGACGTGTACAACGTTTCTTGTCTCAACCATTCCACGTAGCTGAGCAATTTACAGGTTTAGCTGGGGTATTGGTTGATATTAAAGAAACGATTAAAGCGTTTAACATGATTATGGACGGCGAATTAGATCGTTATCCTGAAGCTGCTTTCAACTTAAAAGGAGGAATCCAAGACGTGATTGAAGCGGGAGAAAAAATGATTGCTGTTAACTAATTTAAAAGACATGTTATTAGAAGTAATTACACCAGACGAAACGCTTTTTATTGGAAATATCTCACAAGTGGTGCTTCCAGGAATTGATGGGTCGTTTGGAATTTTGAAAAATCATGCCCCAATGATTTCTGCCCTAGCAAAAGGAACAGTGAAAGTAGATCAGTTGGTGGCTGAAAACAATAACGATGATTTTGAAGGAAAATATAACCTTGCTTTTAAAGACAAAGACAGTTTTACTTTTGAAATAAATGGTGGTGTGATTGAAGTGAGAGAAAATAAAGTAATTGTCCTTGCTGAATAAGGTATATAATTGATTTTGAAAAGGGATCCCGTAAAAGGTGATCCCTTTTTTTGTTAAAGTGGCTTTGTCGTTTTATTTGTCAAAGTTCACGAGGTAAAAAAAATAGTGTTAACCTTTGTTAATTAAACAATTTAATACGAATTAAGGCGTTTAGTTAAAATTGTAGAATAAAAAAATTCATGCAAATTTGTTCTTCTTAAAGAAATGAATTACAAAGAGAAGTTAGATATTAACCGGATTCCTGAACATGTCGCCATCATAATGGACGGCAATGGTCGTTGGGCAACTGAAAAGGGGCAAATGCGCTTGGTTGGACATGCCACCGGCGTTGAATCAGTGCGTGAAGCCTTGACAGCCGCCACAGATTTGCAAATTAAATACCTCACCTTATATGCTTTTTCAACTGAAAATTGGAACCGTCCAAAAGCTGAGGTAGATGGGTTGATGGATTTATTGGTGACCACCATCGCCAGTGAACTTGAATCGTTAAACACTAATGATGTTCGTTTATTGACCATCGGAAATTCAGACGAACTGCCTGAAAGTTGTAAAAACGAATTATTAAATGCGGTAAAACGCACGGAGAATAATAAAGGAACTGTATTGATTTTGGCCCTAAATTATAGTTCGAAATTGGAAATTAAGCAAGCGGTTAAACGCATTGCAGAAAAATACAAACAAGGCGAAATTGAATTGGATGAAATCAATGAGGAATTGATTCAAAACCATTTATATACGGCTGGAATTCCAGATCCTGAATTGATGATTCGAACAAGTGGTGAAATTAGAATTAGTAATTTTTTGCTTTGGCAATTAGCTTATAGCGAATTGCATTTCACCCCGGTTTTATGGCCAGATTTTAAGAAAGAAGATTTTTACCGCGCAATCTACGAATACCAATCGCGTCAACGACGTTTTGGAATGATTGCTGAACAATTGAACGAATTAAATAAAAATGATTAGATCACTTTTAGTCCTATTTTTTGCGGTCTTAACAATTGGTGCAAATGCCCAAATTGAAAAAGATAAAGTTATTGGGGGGGATGTTAGTTTTCTCACACCTAAAAAATACACCATTGCGGCTACGCGGATCGAAGGCGTGGAATATTTGGATGAAGATGCTATTCGCTTAGTGTCTGGCTTAACTGTTGGGAAAGAAATCACAATTCCGGGTCAAGATATCGCCCAAGCTATTCAAACATTGTGGGATCAAAATCTTTTTTCTGATGTTCAAATTGGCTATGATAGACCACCAATTGGAGATGACGTTTTTTTGGTGATTAAATTAACGGGACGACCAAAATTGGGGGGCTATCGTTTTGATGGAATTAGAAAAACGGAAGAGGATAAATTACGTGAAATTCTAGAATTAAATGCAGGGAGCGATATCACAGAATCTTTACTCATCGACTCACGAACAATCATTCGCAATTACTACAACGACAAGGGTTTTTTAAATGCGAAAATTGACATTATTGAAACAATTGATACGACTGGTTTTAATTTAAGAAATTTAGTCATCAAAATTGATAAAAAAGAACGCGTTCGAATCGCTTATATCAAGGTCTATAACAACGAAGTAGTTTCGACAGATGCGGATGTGAAAATGGTTAAAAAAATTAAGTCGAAATTGACGTTTTCCGATGGTGGAATCCGACGTTCGATGAAAGATACCAAACAAAAAGGCGTCATGCGAATTTTTAAACGTTCGAAATTTAACCGAACGGCGTACGAACGAGATAAGGTGGCCATTATTGATAAATACAATTCGATAGGTTTGCGAGATGCACGTGTGATCAGAGATTCTGTTTATACCATCGATGAAAAGCACATGGGAATTGATATCTTCATTGAACAAGGAAATCCGTATTATTTTGGAAACATTGTTTGGGTAGGAAATACAAAATACACCGATGGACAATTAGATACCATTGTTGGTATAAAACCGGGTGACTTATTTAACAGTGCTTTGCTTGAACAACGTATTTATGCCAGTCAAGATGGGCGGGATATTACTTCGGTTTACATGGACAGGGGGCATTTGTTTTTTAACATTCAACCTGTTGAAGTAAGTATTAGCGAGGACAATAAGATTAATTACGAAATGCGTATTAGTGAGGGAAAAGAGGCGCGGATTCGTAACATCATCATTAACGGAAATACCAAAACCAACGACCATGTTATTTTAAGGGAAATTAGAACCAAACCAGGTGATTTGTTTAACCGAAATGACATCATCCGTACGCAACGAGAATTGGCCAATTTGGGTTATTTTGATCCTGAACAATTTGGCGTAAATCCATTGCCAAATCCTGTAGATGGAACAGTGGATATCGAATACACCGTGGTTGAAAAATCATCCGATCAAATTGAATTATCTGGCGGTTTTGGGGGCGGTAGGTTGATTGGAACCTTAGGTTTATCATTCACTAATTTTTCTACCAAAAACTTCTTTAAAAAAGGAGCTTGGCAACCGCTACCTGCAGGAGATGGACAACAATTAAGTTTGCGTGGACAAACATTTGGACGTGGTTATCAATCGTATAACTTGTCGTTTACTGAGCCTTGGTTAGGCGGTAAAAAACCGACCTCATTTACAATTTTTAGTTCTTATTCACTCTTGACAAACAGTTTGGCAAGGGATAACGAATTGTACAGCCAAACTTCTATCACTTCGCTCGGGGTGGGATTAGGTTCACGTTTAAAATGGCCAGATGATTATTTCCAGATTTATGGCGAATTCAATTATCAATATTATGATTTGCAGAAATCACAGTATTTTATTTTCACCGATGGGTATTCGAACAATATATCTTTAAAAGGAGTTTTGTCCCGATCTTCGGTGAGTGAACCCATTTATCCACGAAGTGGTTCCAAATTTACGTTGACTGTTAAAGCCACGTTGCCATATTCTTATTTTGATAAAATTGACGATGCAGATTATGCAAGTTTAACAGATCAAGAACGGTACAAATATGCCGAATACTACAAAATTAAATTCACTGGCGAGTGGTTTGCACCTTTAACCAAAAATAATAAATTGGTCTTACATCCTAAATTTGGTTTTGGATTTATGGGAGCCTACAATGCGGCTAAGGGTTATTCGCCATTTGAGCGATTTTATTTAGGAGGTAGTGGATTAAATGGGACCTGGCAATTTGATGGACGGGAAATTATCTCTTTGAGAGGATATACCGGAAATACCCCCATCTCTTCAGAAACAGGAGGAACGGTCATTGCAAAATATTCACTCGAATTGCGCTACCCAATCTCCTTAAATCCAAGTGCAACCATCTATGGCTTAATGTTTGCCGAAGCAGGAAACACATGGGATTCGTTTAGTAAATTTGATCCTTTTAACGTAAAAAGATCTGCTGGCTTCGGTGTACGATTGTTTTTACCAATGTTTGGAATGCTCGGTGTGGATTTTGCTTGGGGATTTGATCCGTTGGATGTTGGAGCAGCAGGTGCGGGCTCACCAGATGCCGATCCAGGAGCTAATTCAAAAGGATATACCTTCGGATTTTTCCCAATCATTGGAATGAATATTGGTGATTTATAATAATTAATTTAAATTTGGCGATCTTTTGCTTTTAATAACAGCAAAATACGTTGAGAGTTGAAACGATAAAAATAAAAGAGAATGAAAAAAGTTGTTTTGTTTTGTGTTTTATTGATGGGGGTTTTAAATTGTTCCATCGCACAACGATATGCTTATGTGGATACGCAATATATTTTGGATAAGATGCCAGAATATGCAGCGGCACAGTTAGAATTAGATAAAGTTTCTGAGCAATGGGAAAAGGAAATTGAAATTTTATTTCAAGATGTGGACAAAAAAAGAAAGGATTATGAATCAGAAGCTATACTTTTGCCAGCTGAAATAAAAAAACAACGCGAAAAAGAAATTGCTGACGCCGAATTAAAAGCAAAAGATATGCAAAAAAAACGGTTTGGGGTTGGTGGAGATTTGTTCGCAAAAAGAGAAGAATTAATAAAACCAATTCAAGATAAAATATTTAATGCAATACAAGAAGTGTCAGTGGAACGTAATTATGCCTTCGTTTTTGACATTGCAAATCAATCAAATTTACTGTTCGCCGATCCTAAATATAATATGAGCGATCAAGTACTTCGAAAAATGGGCATCAAAATTGATTAACACAAAATAAATAAGAAACAATTAAACAATGAAAAAAATAATTTTAGCATTACTCGTTTTACTTACCGTTGGAGGTTTTTCAGCATCTGCTCAGAAAATTGGCCACCTTAATTATTTGGAGTGCCTAGACACCTTGCAAACGTATAAAACGGCAATCAAAAAATCAGAAGAGTTAGAGGCAAATTTTAAAACTACCATGACTGATTTACAAAAAGAATATGAAAGATTAGCACTTGAGTACGAACAAAATATTGGTCCCGGGTCTGACATTATTCGTCAAAGTAAAGAAAGAGCTTTACAAGATCTTCAATTGATTAGCGAAAGCGCACAAGCAGAGTATCAAAAAAATATGGAGATTGTTCAAACTCGTTATTTCACTAAAATGGAAGAATGGTTAAAAGCTTCTGTGGATATTGTTGGAAAACGTAGAGCCTTAGATTACATCCTTTATTTTGATGAAAAAAGCTCAATTTTTTGGGTGAATCCTGATCGTGGTGTAGACATTACAAATGAGGTGATCACCGAAATCTTAAAACAAGAATTAGCCAACCCTGTAAAAGAACCAGGGCAATAGTTTTTGAGTTGAAAAATAAGTTTTCAAAAAGGTCGCTGTTAAGCGACCTTTTTTTTTATAAATTAGTGCCGTGGAAAGACCAATTGGAATATTTGATTCGGGCATCGGTGGATTGACTGTTGCTCACGCCATTTCTAGAATTTTACCAAACGAACGGTTTATTTATTTTGGCGATACAGCACACATGCCTTATGGCGATAAATCGAAAGATGCCATTCAACGCTATGCAACTGCGATTACGAAGTTTTTAATCGCCAATAATTGCAAAGCCATCGTCATTGCGTGTAATACAGCTTCAGCCATCTCGTATCAATTTCTTCGTGACAAGTACAAAGGAATTATTCCAATCATCAATGTAATCGACCCAATTATTGAGGCTACCGTGGCAGATGGTACCCATAAAAAAATTGGTTTGATTGCGACAAAAACAACGGTGAAGTCGGGAGTATATCAAGAAAAAATGACTCGTCGAAATCCGAATATTGAAATGGCCGTTTTAGCGGCTCCCTTATTAGCACCAATGATCGAAGAAGGATTTAGTGAAGACAAAATCAGTCACACCGTCATCGAAAATTATTTGAGTAATCCAATTTTTAAAGATATTGATGCTTTGATTCTTGGCTGCACGCATTATGTCCTAATTAAAAAGGAAATCAACGAATTTTTTAAGGGAAAAGTAAAATTGTACGATTCGACCGATATTGTCGCCTTAAAAATGGCTGAAATATTTAAACGAGAAGGCATTTTGAGTCCTAAAAAAATGGGCGAACATCATTTTTATGTTTCTGACATCACGGATGGTTTCCAAGAATCAACCACTCGATTTTATGGTGGAAATATCCGCCTCGAATTATTAAAATTGTAGGTTGGATGAAATCGGCAACGCCATTTCGGCTCTATTATCGTTTGGAAGAAATCCAAAATCTTGCTGAACTCGAAAATCAGTTGACAGCGTTAATTCAAGCAGGGATTCATGGAATCGTTATCAACCCAAACACCGAAAATTTTGATGAACGGGTTTTGGAAAATATTCAACTGCTTTGCAATTCTCAAATTGACGTATATCTGGAAGATGCCTTCGAATTGACAAATCAATACAATTTTACCGGGGTCCTTTTCAGTAAACAAGATTTTTCGGTAGCTGAAATCAGAAAATCAAATCCCACCATCAAAATCGGCGGCAAAGCAACCAACCTCGCCGAATGTAAAAATTGGGAGCTACAAAAAATTGATTTTATCGAATTTTGTCCACCATCAAACCAACAATCTACTCCCTTTACCAAACAAATTTTAGGAGCCGAATCTTTTACAAAAATCTTTCCCAAAGAGGAAGCCTATGGCTGGATGATCCTCAGCCTAAACCTTCCCGTGTTTGCTAGCGGAATCGATCAACTAGATTCTTTGAAAGAACTTATCGATACGAGTTCAGTTAGCGGGGCGATTATTTCTGATCAATTTGAGCCTAAAATTTCTAGAGAAAAAATCGTTAGGGAGATTTTGAAGTAGATGCTAATTTATTTTAAACGATCCACTTAATTAAACTGCCGTAAAAAAATTACGGACGATTAATTTTTATTATATTTGTTCAAAATAAAAGACAAATGCTTAAAAAATTTAGGGTTTCTAACTTTAGAAGTTTTGAAAAGGACTTTGAATTTGACTTATCTGGTATTAACGGATATGAGTTTAATAAAGAAAGTATAAAAAATGGGATTGTTAATAATGCACTAATATATGGGCATAACGGCGTTGGAAAATCAAACCTAGGTTTGGCACTGTTTGATCTCATTGGTCATCTCACAGAAAAGAACATCAGTGATTCCTCTTATGTACCCTATTTGAATGCAACTAGTCAGCATGATCTCGCTCGATTTCATTATGAGTTTTCTTTTGGTGCAAACACAGTTATTTACGATTATGAAAAATCAGATGTAAGAACCACCCAATCCGAAAGTCTTGAAATTAATGGAAAATTACTCGCCAAAATTGATCGGAAAGTTAGCAATCAAGCAACCATCAAATTTAAAGGGGCAGAGACTTTAAATTCGGAGTTGACCAATAAAAATCTATCGCTAATTAAGTATATTAAAAGTAATACACAGCTTGCCGATAACAGGGAGAATGCTATCTTTTTTACCTTTTATGATTTCTTGGAGTCGATGTTGTTTTTTAGATCCTTGGATCAAAATATGTATTTAGGTCTTGAAACAGGCTCAGGAGGAATCCAAGAAGATATTATTAAGAGAGGGAATGTGAAGGATTTGGAAAATTTCTTGAATCGAGGAGGAATTCAATGTAAGTTAACAGTTGCAAAAGAGTTAGATAGGGATGTTTTAGCCTTTGATTTTGATGGAAAACCAATTTCCTTTTATCAAATAGCATCAACAGGTACAAAATCATTAACTTTATTCTACTTCTGGTTACAACGGCTCAAAGAAAAATCGAAAGTAAAATTTTTGTTCATTGATGAGTTTGATGCTTTTTATCACCATGAATTGTCGGCATTAATCGTGGAAGAATTGAAGAAAACAAATATTCAATTTATTTTAACATCACATAACACGTCAATTATCACAAATGATCTTTTGCGTCC
>JADZFJ010000549.1 GCA_020849935.1 Crocinitomix sp.
ATCAGGGCTAAGCGAAATCATGAGATCAAATTAAAAACAAATATTATCCGAACTAATCGGGGCTAGGGCGTTTGGCTGCAAATTTTAAATTCTCAAACAAGTGCAACTTTATTTTAAAACAAGACGTCTTTTTTTTGGCTTCTCGCTAAATAAACTTATCAAAAACAAATCATTTAAAAATTGGAAATTATGAAAAAACTAAAAAAATTGATTTTACTTCCGCTTATTTTTGTGGGATTAAACACCTTTTCGCAAGACTGGACGACTTGTGATGATTTTACTGAGTCCACCAGCTTTCCCTCTGCTACTTATAGTGCTGGAGAATTAATTGGATATTCACAAGGAGGATCGCAAGAAATAATTTGTTATGGGGATGATTCTTGGATTAACTATGTGAATGATGGAATAAATGCTTATGCCAACGTCAACTTCCAATTTGATGGAAGTAGTCAAATTGCTCAATATAAAATGTACGTATATGATGATGTCGCCTATCTTGCAGAGTTGAGTGTAAATGGCTCTGCTTATCATACGCTTACCGAAGCTTATCCAATGACATTAGCTGGTGTGATTGTAAACGTAACGCCGGAAGCCGGACCAGATGTAACTTTCGATTATTTTGTGGTTACTTATGAAGGTGTCATTGACAGTATTTCTTTTTATCTTGGCGGCGAAGCCAGCATCACGGAATTGTGTGTTAAACCTTTAGATGAAACAGAACTTAGCGTTGTTGAAGAAACAACCAATCAATTAACCGCCTTTCCAAATCCTGTGGAGGATATGTTGACCATAACAAGCAATGAACAGTTAGCCTCCGTTAAAATTTATACAGTCACTGGCGATTTGGTACTTACACAATCCGTAATTTCCGATCAAATTATTCAATTAAATTTTGCTGAATTACAAGCTGGGTTTTATTTTGTAGTAGGTACATCGTTAAATGGAGATGAAATTGTTTCTAAAATCGCCAAAAATTAACTAATTGATTCATTAATAGTTAAAGCCATCTACGAATGTGTAGGTGGCTTTTTTGTTTTTATTAAAACTATTTTTTTGAAGCTATTTCCTGCTTTACTCTCCAATCTTTTTGTTCGACACAAAAAGGATTTCCGTTGCAATCAGGGCTATCCCCCCAAAAATTAATGATTTTAGTATTTCGAATTGACTTTTTTGCACTTGTTTAATTAAGGCCCCAAAATCGCGCTAGGGCGGAGCTGGATAGCCCGGAGCGCCATCCCCAACGCGTTGGGGACAGGCCGAGGACTTGGAAGCGCAGACCGACCCTGACGATCCCGATCCCAACGAGTTGGGGACGGGATGTCTGGGGAGCGCCCTGACGCTTATATTCATTTAACTGAAAGGTCACGGCTTTGCCCTGACGATTATATTCATTTAACTGAAAGGTCACGGCTTTGCCCTAAAGATTTTTATACTTCCACAAGAAACGTCACGGCTTCGCCCAAATAAAAAGCTTAATTATTCTAAAAATCTGTCAATAATTGAGGTAGGTAATAAAAGAAGATTCGTGAAAATTCAATTTTTTTTGGACTTATTAGTGTTGCATTGTATTTGGTATATTATTTGTAAGTGCTTGATTGTGATATTTAAACGTTGGTTGAGGGAAGAATTTTAAGGAGGGAGCAAACTAAATGAGCAAAAATTTCGTTTTAAGGATGTGAACTTTTTTTAAACTTGACCGTACGATTACAACATTCGGGTGAATGCCTGAGAGATAAAATAAAGAATTATGAATGTAGGAAGTATGAAAATGACATTGATTAAATCTGCAAAAGCGCAATTGGATATGCACAAAAGTTTAGGTCGTCGTTCTAAATTGTCCATTATTCAAGTAGCGGAACTATTGGACATTGTTTCTGGAAAAACAGAGCCGTCTGATGTGCACGCCTCCATTTTTATTGACAATTCTTTTAGCCTAAATTAGTGGGTGATAATTCCCGAGCCTATTAGTTCATCGGCTTTGTACCAAGCGGCAAATTGCCCTGGACTAATGCCTGTTACATTTTCTGAAAACAGAATATAAAGTCCATCTGTTTCTTTTATTAAAACAGCCTCTTTTAAGGGTTGACGATAACGAATTCGCACTTGATAATTAGCCCTTTCGCCATTTTTTAGTTTAAAATCTTCTCGAATCCAATGGATATCCTTTTCGGCAATAAACAATGCTAACCGGTTTAACCCTGGGTGCTGATCACCCTGTCCTGTGTAAATGGTATTGGTTTCCACATCAGTTCCAATCACAAACAAAGGTAGGGGAGTGCCACCCACACTTAAACCTTTCCGTTGCCCAATGGTAAAATAATGTGCGCCTGAATGTTTGCCCACTTTTTTGCCCATTGCTGGGGTATACACAAAAGGCTCGGCAAGGCGTTTATAATCAGCCCGATCCACTTCTGAATGGTAGGTAGTAAATTGCTGCAAATCCTCAGAAAGCTCAACAATATCGCCTTGCTTTGGTAAAAGTTGTTGTTGTAAAAAGGTCGGCAACTTTACTTTACCTATAAAACACAATCCTTGCGAATCTTTTTTATCGGCAGTAATTAAATCTTGTTCAGACGCTATTTTTCGCACTTCCGATTTTTGCAAATTCCCGATCGGAAACAAGGCTTTGCTTAATTGGTATTGGGTTAATTGGCACAAAAAATAACTCTGATCTTTATTCTCATCCAACCCTGCCAATAAGCGATATTCTCCTCCTTCGGCTTGATCTTTTCGACAATAATGTCCCGTTGCCACAAAATCGGCACCAAGCTTTTCGGCTGCTTTTAAAAAAACATCAAATTTAATTTCGCGGTTGCATAAAACATCCGGATTAGGGGTTCGCCCAGCTTCGTACTCGGCAAACATGTAATCTACAATTTTCACCTTGTATTCCGCACTTAAATCCAATGTTTGAAATGGTATTCCTAATTTTTGTGCTACCAAAAGTGCATCTTGGCTGTCATCTATCCACGGACATTCGTCCGAAATGGTCACGGATTCATCATGCCAATTTTTCATAAAAATGCCTATCACATTGTAGCCATCTTGTTTTAAAAGATATGCCGCTACACTTGAATCAACTCCGCCCGATAAACCAACAACAACCGTTTGCATTTTTATGAATTTAGGGTGTAAAGGTATGGAATTTTTTTTATTTTTTTTAGGGGGTGTGCTGGCCTTCGCGGGGGCGGAGACGTTGCAGTGCAACGTCTGTGTGCCATGCATTGCAATGTCTGTGTGCCATGCATTGCAATGTCTGTGTGCCATGCATTGCAATGTCTGTGTGCCATGCATGGCAATGTCTGTGTGCCATGCATTGCAATGGCTTCTTGCTGCAATGCTTTGCATTCCCATTAATTTTTTTGGAAAAAGGATGGTGAATTTGGAAATTGTGTATATTTCGGGGCAAAATTTATTGAAGATGTAAATCCTCTGGAAGTAAAAATGGCTAAATTCAAGAATAAATATCGGATTGAATCCATACGGCGAAAGGATTGGGATTATCGGTGGAATTCGGCGTATTTTATTACCATTTGTACGGCAAATCGGGAGAATTTTTTCGGGGTGGTTGTGGATGGTGAAATGGTTTTGAATGAGCTTGGTAAATTGGCCGAAAAGTATTGGTTAGAAATTCCTGATCATTTCCCTTATGTTCAATTGGGTAATTTTGTCGTAATGCCTAATCATACCCACGGTATTTTGATCATTGCTCAACCAATTAATTCGTGGGAAGTTTGGCCTTATCCGGATGATCCAATCCTACCTCCTGATCCGACTAAAAATCAGCAGATGTCAAAAATATCTCCGAAATCTGGATCTATCTCAACGATTATTCGATCGTATAAATCGGTGGTGTCAAAAAATATCCGTCTAATAGAGCCGAATTTCAAATGGCTTTCGCGGTATCATGATATTATTATTCGGGATGCAATATCTTTTGATAATATTCAAAAATATATTCTTAATAATCCTAAGAATTATAAGAAGGAATAATTTTTTTTCTCTTTTTCATGGCTTTGCCATACTTTCATTTTTTTGATGCAAAAAAAAAAATCCCTTTGGATTTGGTCCAAAGGGATTTTTAAAAATATTATTTGTGTGAATTAGTTTTTCACAATAGTCATTGATTGAGTTTTGTTGTCAGCAGTAACTTGTAGGATATAAGATCCTGAAGCTTGGTTTTTCAATGAAACATTTTCAAAATTAACCGCTGTTCCAGACATTAAAACTTGTCCATTTAATGAAACTACTTGATAAGCAAATGCTCCTTGGTAAGTAATGGTCACTAACTCAGAAGTTGGGTTTGGATAAACACTTAATGAAAGGATATTATCTTCAATTCCAGCAACATTAAGAACTGTAATTGTTTCAGTTTCTTCACCACAAGCAACAGCATCATCTTTTACAACTACTATGTAATCACCAGCAGTAAGACCTGATAAATCTTCAGTATCATCAAAATCACCAGTTCCATCGTTGTCCCAATCAAATGTGTATGATCCTGAACCACCAGATACTGTTAAGTCAATCGCACCGTCAGCACCAACATTTTCGCCAGTAATCACAGTCGAAATAACAATTGGTTCACAAACTGGGGTCATAACAACTTGACCGTTAAAAGTTCCTGCACCAGCGGTATTTACTTGATCAACACCAGCGTTG
>JADZFJ010000550.1 GCA_020849935.1 Crocinitomix sp.
AATTCGGGGTAAATGTAATGCACCCTGAATCTCCACAGGTAAGGAAATTATCATTTAATAATTAAGTTTGATGGTGCGTGTGTCCTAAATGTTAACAGAATTTTTAATTGGATTTGGTCGCTAAAATTGGCGTTGTTAAATCCAATTTGTCTATTCGTAAAAAGAAAAGGCTGTTTCTAAAACGGAGCTTGTTTTGCCCTTTAGAAAGTTTTATTTTGGTCAACGAATTTATGATTACGAAAAAATTAAGGGTTGCCTGGCCCGAATTTTAACGTTTTTGACAGAATAAAAGAACCTAGCTATGCTAAAAATGAGAAGGTCGTGCTAACATTTAGGGCGGCCTTTTTTTTTGGGGTTGTTGTTCGCGATTAAATAATGCACTGATTTATCGTAGATTATTCAATTTTATTTCATACTTTTAAGTTTTAAAACATTTTAACCAACTTGCTTAAGATTGTGGCTGATTACTTGACTTTATGAAAAAAGCGTTCATCTTTTTTTTGTTTATCGCAGCGCAACTGAGCTTGTTTGGTCAAGAAATTTGTAATAATGCCATTGACGATGATGGCGATACATTTATAGATTTGAATGATGATGAATGCGAGTGTGAAGGTTTTGGAGAGGTAATTGAAAGTTTAATTCCCAATCCGTCTTTTGAGGAGCGGACGTGTTGTCCAATTTGGTATTCAGAATTATATTGTGCAAATGACTGGGATCAGGCATCAGACGGTACTTCTGATTATTTTAACACATGTAGTGATTTCCTATCCGTGGAATTTGCAGCCCCTCCTATATTTCCATTACCAGGTGAACCTGGTGGTCAAGGTTACACAGGTTTTTATGTTCAACGTTTCTTTTCTGAGAATTATTTGGAATATATTGGAACAGAGGACTTATTGAGTCCATTGTTGGCTGGCACCTCTTACACCTTAAAATTATTTACAGCCAAAGGGAGAGGCAATTTAGATTTGGAATTCAGTATTTTTGGAACCCCTGACGTGACTGACTTGCCTTGGGATGGATATCAATGTCCATTAGGGATTGGTTCCTGGGAACTTTTGACGTCTGTGCCGGTAATTTATACACCTGATGGTGCTTGGCAGGAATTAACACTCACATTCACTCCAACAGTTGATATTTATGCTATTGCACTTGGCGGCCCTTGTGCTCTTGTAGATTCTTTGTCTTACTACTACTTAGATGAACTAACCTTGAATACTAGTGATAATTTTTCGGATATTTTTGAATTAGGGAGCTGGTGTTATGATGATTTAGTTTTATCAGTTGTATCCGACACATCTGGAGGTACTTGGCAATGGTATAAGGAAGGAATTGCTCTTTTAGGAGAAACTAGTACTTTATTGGATGTGACTATATACGGTTCAGGCGATTATTCTGCTGTTTACACGATAGGTGAAAACTGCCAACGATCGGATCATACTATCATTGAGCAAATTGAAATAAACGCTAATTTTGATTTTACCCCTATTTGTTTAGGAGATGAGATGGAATTTATTAACTCCACTGTTTATGAAGATGGTATAGAGCCAACATGGCTTTGGGATTTTGGGGATGGTGGAACCTCAACTGCTGAAAACCCAAACCATGTTTATGCCACCGCAGGTACTTTCATCGTTGAACTCATTGCGATAATTGAAGGTGGTTGTAATGATACCATTGAAATCACAGTAACCGTTGACCCGATTCCACTTGCCGATTTCGAATTTGTGATTGGAGGTCTTTCATCCGAAGGTGGATTGCTAGGTGGATGTATAGAAAATACAGTGCAATTTAACGATCTTTCAACCATTGCCGACCCAGGAGAAATCATCTCTTGGAACTGGGACTTTGGAGACGCTGGAACATCTGCCCTTGAAAATCCAACTCATGATTATGTTTTGCCTGGAACCTATACAGTAACTCTCACCGTTCAAACTGAAAATGGTTGTTCTTCTACCTATACATTGGATATTATAATGATTGAAGGTCTAAACCTCGAGTTCATTTACATTGATCCAACTTGCTACGGATACACCGATGGATCTGTCACCGTAAATATCATTGGAGGCGGCGATGAACTCATCTTTACAATTACTGATACTGAAGGAAATGTTCTTAACGAAGACAATAGTAACACCGCAAACGAGTTAAGTTCGGGTTGGTATTTTATTGAGGTAATTGATGGTTCTTCATGCAGTGGCAATGATTCTATTTTCCTCGATCAACCTGGTCAATTGGCGGTGGATTTAACCACATTTAATGTTTTATGCAACGGGCTTGAAACTGGTTGGGCGATTGTGGATAGTGTCTTCAATTTCACAGGAGATTACGACCAAATTAGCTATTTCTGGAATCCCAATCCTGCTGGCGTAAATGGTCTTGGGGCGGATTCGACCTGGGGACTAGGTGCTGGGAACTACATTTTAACTATTAATGACGAAAATGGTTGCTCCCGTGTGGTTGACTTTGAAATTACAGAACCAAGTCCGCTTGTGATTACGATTGATACCCGACCAGCCCTTTGCCGAACTTTTGGTTATCAAAATGGAAATGGGGTGGTTTTTGGCGATGTCACGGGTGGTGTGCCTGATTATACCTATTTATGGACTGATTTAACCACAGGTGAAACAACGCCTAACACCACTTGGGGCGGGCGGAATCCGGGCAATTATGAACTCACTGTTACCGATGCCAATGGTTGTGTGGTCAATACCTCCGTTTTCTTAGATTCCATTAATCCTCAAGCCATTTTTTCTGTCAATTCGGCGCAGTTAAACGCGGATTATCAAGGTACAGCGCCTGTTGAAGTTGAATTTATCAATGAATCCATCAATTTTGCGCAGGCAGATGATCCTTTAAGCGATACTACTTTTTTTTGGAACCTCGATCACCCTGCGGCCAGTTGGTATTTAACCCATAATTATTTTGAAATTATTGATACCACCTACCTAGCCAGAGGACAATCTTACCAAGTGGATGTCTGTTTAATTGCCTTAAATAAAAACAATTGTAGTGACACGGCTTGTAAAATCCTCACGATTTACGAACCTATTAAATTTTCGGATGTCAATATTTTTTCACCTAATGGCGATGGTATTAACGACGTCTTTACTTTTGAATTCAAAGCAGCCTCTATTGCGGAGTTTGAATGTGTGATTGTAAACAGATGGGGGGTTGTCATAACCGAACTTACCAGCATCACCGATGGTTGGGATGGCACTGCCAATAATGGAGTCCTTGTCGAAGATGGGGTGTATTTTTACACCTACAACGTTCGAACGGACAACAATACGCTGCTTGTTGGACAAGGTAATATTCAGGTGATTGGGGGAAATTAAACTTTTCTTTGTATTATTAATATACCGATTTAGTAGAATACCTTTAAATTATAAACCCTGTGAAAAAAATATTACTGATTTTATTTCTTCTGCCTAGCAGCTTTGTCCTGTACAGCCAAGAAATTTGTAACAACGCTATTGATGATGATGGCGATACATTTATAGATCTGAATGATACTGAATGTGCATGTGAGGGTTTTGGCGGTGTAATTGAAAGTTTGATTCCAAATCCTTCTTTTGAGGAACGGACGTGTTGCCCTGCCACTTTTTCGGAACTTTTTTGTGCCAACGATTGGGATCAAGCCTCGTGGGCAACGAGTGACTACTTTAATTCTTGTGGCTTTGATGGTTATTTAGGAGAGGTTTATCCGATGTTACCCCTACCTGGTGAACCTGGTGGTGAAGGCTTTGCCGGTTTTCATGTTTGGGGAAGCACGTATTTAGAGTATATAGGCACTGAAGAACTATTGAGTCCACTCTTGGCAGGTACATCCTACACTATACGATTATATACCGCCTATTCACACGGTGATTTAGACTTAGAATTTTGTTTATACGGCTCACCCGATGTTGCAGATATGCCTTGGGATGGTACCCTTTGTCCAATTGGTGTAGGATCTTGGGAACTTTTAGCTTCGCAAGATATTACCTACACGCCAGATGGCGCGTGGCAAGAGGTTACACTAACTTTCACTCCTGCAGTTGATTTAAACGTTATCGCCATTGGAGGACCTTGTATGCCAGGAGGTTCGGATGAACTTTGTTATTACTACGTGGATGAACTCACCCTACTAGATAGTGAAAGTTTTTCAGACATTTCTGAATCAGGGAGTTTGTGTGAAGATAATTTGACCCTAACCGCTAATACCGACACCTCTGGGGGCAGTTGGCAATGGTATAAAGATGGAATTGCCCTCTTAGGCGAAACTGGAACGACAATTGATGCTGACTTTTACGGTCT
>JADZFJ010000551.1 GCA_020849935.1 Crocinitomix sp.
CCTCCCGCATCGGGATGAGCATCCATAAATTCCACCACTTTTAAAAAAGTATCTTCTTCAACAATGGTATCGGGATTTAATAATAAATGGTATTCTCCTTTAGCAATTTTTAAGGCTTGGTTATTCGCCTTTGAAAAACCAACATTGTCTTTATTTGCAATTAAAATGACTTGCGGAAATTTCTCAGCCACCATGGCAAGTGAACCATCAATCGAATTATTATCCACTACAAACACTTCGCCTTCTACTTTTTCCAATGCCTGAAAAACAGAGTTTAAGCATTGTTCTAAAAAAAACTCAACATTGTAATTAACTATAATGACGGATAACTTCATTCTTTAATTTTCCTTATTTTAAGGTGGCCTGATCTAACAAAGCGGTTAACACACTAATTTTTCCTTGATGTAAACGTGTCCAAATCGGTCTTATTACACCATTGTGCACAGAAATATTGGTATAATCCCCAAAAAAGATCTTAGGATTAGGTGTAAAGGGCGATTCGCTGATTTTATAATTTTCAAAATTCTCGCCGCCATCTTTCGAAACTGCCAAATAGACATCAGTTTGATTGTCCGAATAGGCCCGTCGATCGTAAAAAACACTGTATAAATAACCCGTTGTTTGGTCGATAGTGAGCCAAGTTAAAAATTGATGTTTTTTTGAATCATCCGTATTAATTCGTTTGGGTTGACTCCAGGTTTTTCCGTGATCGGTCGATTTAATTAACCAAATATCTGTGTCGGTGGTTCCGTTTCGTTGATCGGCCCAATTGACATAAATAGTGCCGTTGTAAGTTGATTTACTTAGATCACAAATTGTCACTGGCAAGCCATTGCAACGATAAATTCCCGGAATATCAATCACCCAACCACCCGGTTGATTGGAAATAAATTTCTCTTTTGGCAGCCATGTTTTTCCATCATCGAACGAACAATTAAACCACAACGAATCGTTCCGCGACCAAGCCACGTATATTTCACCATTTGGTCCGATTGTTGGCACGGCACCCTCGGCGGTTTTATCATCATCTGCACAATCGCCGGGGATTGTTGAGAGCTGCACTAAATTTGACCAGGTTAATCCCCCATCTTCACTCTTAGAAAAAACAATGTTACTCTTGTCCGTCGGAATTTTGGAATCATATTTATCAAACTGAGTCCAGGTCATGTAAATATGGTTGTTTTTTTTGTTCAACGCTACCCAATGTTTATCATGAAATTTTCCATTTGCCGCGGTGTGACCTTGAGCGGTAAATTTCCCTTTTAATTTGTCTGATCGCTGACTGACGATTCCACCAACAAGCGTCGTTCCTTTAATATTAGACAGATGAAAATAATAATATCGTCCCAAGGTATCAATCAGCATCACAGGATCGCCATTAACGCCCCATTGCGAATAGATTGATTTTGATTTCCAAGTTTTGCCGCCATTGCTTGAATAATAATAATCATTCATGACCGTGCCTGCTATTACCTCATCGGTATTTTTAGGATTGATATAAATGGATGGTTCGACTTGTGAATACGGATAAACTGCCTTTTTGGGAATTGGCAATGCTATATTTTCTCCCTGCGAAAAGAGGTTTGAAAAACTAATTAAAAAGAGTAAAAAAAGGCTGAATTTCATGAGTAAAAATTAGGTACGTTCTGTTTTAATTAGCCACATTTTATGAAAAGCGTTAGAATGGATAACCTATTCCAAAGTTAAACTTTAAGGCATGAGGGAATTCATACCCTTCTACCACTCCAGTTTCAGGATTTGTAAAATAAGTCAAATATTCATCTTTTGTTGACCCAAACCATCTTTCACCCGCCGGTAGATGTGGGTTGTGCAAAGCAAATGAAAGGTCTAAACGAAGAATTAAAAAATCTAAATCCATTCTAACGCCATAACCTACGCCAATGGCGATTTCTCGCCAAGAGGTTAATTTTAAAACAGATGGATCTAAAGGTGAGATAGTGTCTTTTCGGATGTTCCAAATATTACCCGCATCAACAAAAACAGCTCCTTCAAATAATTGGGTCATTTCAAAACGCCATTCAAAATTTGCTTCAAAACGGGTATCGCCAATTTGTGTGACGGTTGCATTTGGATCGGCGTAGGTTTTATACGAACCAGGTGCCATTGTTCTAGCCGTAAATGCTCGAATATCGTTAGATCCTCCTGCAAAAAAGGACTGTTCGTAAGGCATAGACGGCGAATTTCCAAAAGCAAAGCCCATACCTGCCATGGTACGATAAACTAGTTTATGTTTTTTATTCAGTGGCCTACTGGCGACATATTGAATGTCAAATTTGACAAATTGGGTATAAGGCACACCGAAAAACTCCTTTAAACCATTTGAGTTTACACCTACTTGATTAAAATTGAGTGCATCCAAGCCACCGTAAATGAGTGGGGTTAACATTAAACCTGATAAATCCAAGCTGGCAATGATATCATGTAAATTATCATGATCACGGAAATTTGAATTTAAATTACTGTATCGGTAAGTTGGGTTGAAAATGGTGGTAAAGTGGTTGGTATAGGAGTTCAACAAAAATGGATCGTTCAACGAATCCAAGCTGGCCTGAAAGAAATCTTCTTTTATCAATTTTACGTAATCAATTTTGACAATCCCTATTTCCCATTTTTGTACTTTATCTTGCTGAAAACTCCATGAATAC
>JADZFJ010000552.1 GCA_020849935.1 Crocinitomix sp.
ATTTACTTTATTATTTTTCGAATAAGCACCGTGGTTGGCATCGTGGATGACAGACATTCCGATTCCTGCCATGCCAAATCCTAAAAGTGACCAACATAAAATTAGGCCAGGAATAGAACTAACAGCACCTGTAATCATTAAAAAGTAAGGCGCAAAGTACAAACTAAGCATGAAAATTGTTTTTATTTTCATGTTTGTATTTGCGTATTTTGAAATGTTATTATCCTTAAAATATGCGCGAACGCGTTTTGTAAGGGTGGTGTTAAAGTCGCTTCCAATCGTGGTTGAGAACTTTAGTGGTTCAAAACTTCCGGTGATTTCTGCGTTGGTATTCTCGTTTTTCATGGTTCACAAAGTTACATCATTCTTCTCAATTTGAATGTGACGGACGTCACATTTCGATAAAATACCTTTAAAGTGGTATAAATTTGATTTCTTATTAGGTAAAAACCGCATAAAAACTACCCGTTTCAATGGATTTATTAGGTGATCTATCTAGGCTATTAAACCTAATTTAAACAGGTGTTAAATGAGTAGTTTAGATCAAAAACTAGTTTAAATCAGGTTTAAACACTTTTCAATTTTTAATACTCAACGAAAAAAGGCTCAATTATTTTTTTCCTTTTTGGCGTTCTTGTTGCAAACGTTGCGCTTCTTCTAATTTCATTTGAAACTTAGATTTCGCTTTTTTCTTTGGAGGATTCGCACGATTTGCTTCAACTTTCGCTATAATCTTAGCTTCATCCAACATAAATCGCTTGATTGCCCACATGATTGCAATGGTCATTAGGGTAGAGATAAAGTAATAGTAACTTAATCCAGCAGAGAAACTGTTGAAGAAGAAAATCATCAAGAAAGGGAAGATATACATGATATATTTCATGTTTGGCATTCCTTCCATGGTTGGTTGTTGCATGTTGCTGCTATTTTGGTGGGTGTACCAAAGTGTGGTTCCCGCCATCAACAAGGTAAATAAACTGATGTGATCCCCATAAAACGGAATGTTAAAGCCAAGTTGAAGAATCGAATCGTAAGTCGATAAATCCTCAGCCCACCAGAAACTTTTTTGACGCAGAGACAATTCAGCCGGGAACAATCTAAAAATCGCAAATAGAATCGGCATTTGGATCAGCATCGGGATACAACCAGCAAGCGGACTTACTCCTGTTTCGCGATAGAGTGCCATGGTTTCTTGTTGTTTTTTCAAGGCATCCTCTTTTTTCGGGAATTTCTTCCCGATTTTTTCAATTTCTGGACGAAGTACTTTCATCATGGCGGATGATTTGTACATTTTGTAGTTGACCGGACTCAACAATAATTTAACCAACAAAGTCAACAAGAAAATAGCCATTCCTGCGCCAACTCCCCAGTTCATTAACCATCCAAAAATTGGACGTAAACCGTACACATTAATCCATCTAAATAAGCCCCATCCTAAATCTACAATATCTTCTGAACCATTGTTGTAGGTTGCCAATTCAGAATAATCGTTTGGTCCAAAATACCATTGTAATTCAACCGTGTTTTTGATATTGGTGATGCCTAAATCTAAATTCGCTTGGTAATTTTTGATATAGGTGGTATCATTTTCGCCAAAATTTTTCAAGACCAATTCAGATTTTTCATCCGCCTTAAATCCTGCTTTATTCATCAAAATAGCAGAAAAATAGCTTTGTTTAAAGGCAACCCATTCGGTAGTTTGTTCCAATTTTAATTCATCATCACCACCTGTTGAAAGGTAATCGTATGAATCTTCTTTGTATTTGTAAAAGATCGTTGCAATTTGTTTTTCAGCAGGTAAGTATTTTTCTGTAGATAAAAGTCTGAAATCGGTGGTTAACGCAATACTACTGGTATCAGCATCCGTAAAGTTTCGGAAATAAATTCCAAAATCAACATCGTATTTAGCAGGTTTTAATTTGTAAGTAAATCCAATTTTTTTGCCAGTTGGATTAATCATTTCTACAGTAACTGAATTTGCCGTTTTATTGACAAAATCAAAATCATATCGCGCTGAATTAAATGTTTTATCCCCTTCAGCAAAATCAATTCCGTACGTTGATTTTCTGTCAAATAATTGAAGTGGTTCTTCTTTTTTGTTCAAAAAAGCATCATACGTTTTATACTCTTTTAAAAAGACAGAAATAATTCGACCGCCTTTACTCGAGATGTCCACAGCAATTTTATCATTTTCAATTCGAACGATTTCTTCAGCTTTGTAAATTGATCTTTTTGTGGTTTCAACAACTGGAGCAGCTGTCAAGAAAGTATCTAAGCCAGTAGCAGGATCGTTGAATTTAAGAAGACCTGCTTCATTGGTAACTTGGGTGCTGTCTTCATTTAAAACAGGCACAAGTTTAGCCTTTTCAGGAGCTTGAACAATTGGTGCAGCTGGTTGAATTGGTTTAGTAAGCGAATCCGTGTTTTTTTTGGTAGAATCTACTTTTTCGGTCTTATTCGTTGGGTCTTGTTTCGGCGCATTACTCGCGTTGAAATAACTAAAAATAAAGAGGATTGCTCCAATAATTAATAGTCCAATAACTGATCTTTTATCCATTCTTTAAAAATTAACACCGCACAATTTTTGCGAAGGTGCAAAATTAGTATTTTTTCTGTTCTTATTATAAGGTTTGAGCACTAAATCCCCAAGCTTTTTATTTAGGACGTTTGATGCGATGGAATATTTTCTGCAACCAATTTTATATTTGCAATTGCTGCTTTCACAAATGCTAAAAAGAGTGGTTGTGGTTTTTCCACGGTGCTTTTATATTCAGGATGAAACTGTGTGCCAACAAACCAAGGATGTTCTGGAAGTTCAACGACTTCAACTAATCCAGTTTCTGGATTTTTTCCTGTTGCAATCATTCCGTTTGCTTCAAAATCAGCGAGATAAGCATTGTTGAATTCGTATCTATGGCGATGTCTTTCTGAAATAATTTCTTCGTTATATGCTTTGGATACTTTTGTTCCATCTAACAATTTACAGCTATACGACCCCAAACGCATGGTTCCACCTTTTTGGGTGATTCCTTTTTGTTCTTCCATCATCGAAATGACAGGATATTTACAATCATCTGCAATTTCAGTCGTATGTGCATCTTTCCATCCAAGGACATTTCGCGCAAATTCAATCACCGCACATTGCATTCCTAAACAAATTCCAAAAAACGGAATTCTATTTTCTCGAACGTATTGAATGGCAGAAATTTTTCCTTTAATTCCTCTTGATCCAAATCCCGGAGCAACTAATACTCCGTGCAATCCTTCAAACTCTTGTGG
>JADZFJ010000553.1 GCA_020849935.1 Crocinitomix sp.
ACCAAATCAATCAACTTCAATAAACCCGTTTCAGAACTCATCGAAATCTATAATTTTATCTTGCGTGAACAACTCGGAATTCGCAAATTTGTGCTTTACAATTTGGTGGACGATTGGAATATCATTGCAAAAATTGGAGTAAAAGGCAAAATAAAGGACCTGAATATCGAACGTGACATTCTTAAATTTAAAGAAATCACCGTTATTGAATCGTCTTACAAAAAGTCGTTAAATAATTTTGATGTCATTATTCCCGTGTTGCACAAAGACCGACCCTTGGCATTTTTATTTATCGCTGGTATTTTTGACAATAAAAAAGACAAGGCGCACAACTTTGGTAACTTAAATTTTATTCAAACCCTCACCAACATTATTGTGGTTGCCATCGAAAATAAACGCTTGGCGAATGAGAGTTTAAAACAACAACGCATTAAACAAGAATTAGAAGTAGCATCCGAAATGCAGCGTTTGCTTTTTCCTTCTGATTTACCGTCAAATGGCATTATTGATATTTCGGCAAAATACCTTTCGCACCACAAAGTAAGCGGGGATTATTACGATTACATTCGGCTAAACAACGACGAATTTATGGTGTGTATTGCCGATGTCTCCGGCAAAGGACTTTCGGCTGCCATGCTCATGGCAAATTTCCAAGCCACCGTGCGTACCCTATACAATTACCAACGATTAGACCTTGAAGAATTGGTAACCGTTCTCAATGACAAGGTGTTTACCAGCGCCAATGGCGAAAAATTTATTACCTTTTTTATTGCCGAATACAATTCCGTCACCCGAAAATTAAAAAACATTAATTCTGGGCACAATTGGCCATTGTTGATTCGTGGCAAAAATTCGCAGTTTTTGAACAAAGGGTGCATCGGCCTAGGTATGTTGCGCGAATTACCATTTTTAGAAAGCGCCGAGGTGGACATTCAAACCAATACTACCTTAATTTTGTATACCGATGGCGTGGTGGAATTAGAAAACAATACTTCTGAACAATTTGAAACTGAACGTTTAACTAAGATCGTTCAAAATTTCTATCCCTTGTCCATGGAAGACCTCAACGAAATAGTTTTCAGTAAATTAGATGATTGGCGTGGCCCTCGAAATTATGTAGATGACACCGCAATTCTAAGCTGCAGGATTTTTTAAATAATGTCAAAAATTAAAGTCAAAATCCCAATAAAATAATTTAAATTTGTGTAAAAAACTAAGCAAAATGAACACTAACTTCTTTAAAATAGCTCCTTTAACTTTCTTATTCTTTTTATTTACCTTTTCATTCACCTCATTCGCAGGCGACACCCTTTATTACGATTCTGGGGATAAATATTGTGGTCAATTAGTAGATGGTCAACCAAATGGAAAAGGCACCATGATTTGGGTAGCAGGAGATTCTTACACAGGCGATTGGGTTGACGGATACATTAATGGTTACGGCACCATGAATTGGATGAATGGAGACAAATACACCGGCGACTGGAAAAATGGTTTAATGGAAGGCTATGGCGAAATAAAATGGGCGAGCGGCGAACGTTACGAAGGTGCTTGGAAATTGAATAATAGAACAGGCAAGGGAAAATATAGTTGGCCAAACGGCAATTCTTATGCTGGCGATTTTGTGGAGGGTGCACTCCAAGGTAAAGGAGTATATACCTATGCTTCTGGTGATGTTTACAAAGGCGGTTGGGAAAACAACGTAAAAAGCGGAAAAGGCACCTTGAATTGGATTGACGGAACAACTTACACCGGAGCTTGGTCTAATGACAGCCAAAACGGAAAAGGTACCATGGTTTGGCCAAATGGCGACAAATACACCGGACAATGGCTTAATGGAGCAATTACTGGAAAAGGTACCATGAAATACATTTCTGGTGTCACCGAAAAAGGAATCTGGAAAGATAGCGTTTTGCAATCTGCAAATTAATCGCTGTTTAAAGCTTCAATAAATTTATTTTTTTTTAGGGCGTTCCCCAGACATTCGTTCCCAACTGCAAAGTCGGGAACGAATCGTCAGGGTCAGGCTGTTCGTTACAAGTCCTCGTCCCACCTCAACAAGATGAGGGCCTGTGGGCTTTTCTCTTCCATCCTTAACGCGGGGGGGTGGTGTTTTTAATTTTAATCGTTGGGGTTGTTGTGGTTGTTTTTGGGTGGTTGGCGTTCATGTTGGGTGGTTGGCGTTCATGTTGGGGGGTTGGTGTTCATGTTGAGACACGAGGTCTCAACCTACGGAACGTACGATATAACGTCGGGTATTATATTAAATTAATGATTGATGATTTAAACCCCAACTTTCATTTGGAGGTAATTCAAAAATTCTTTTCGCACTTCAATATCATTGAATTTGCCACCAAATTCGCTCGTGACGGTGCTACTTTGAATATCTTTGATTCCACGTGAATTTACGCACAAATGTTTGGCATCAATTACACAGGCAACATCGTCGGTACCTAAATATTTTTGTAAATGGCGCACCACTTGCATGGTTAAACGCTCTTGCACTTGCGGGCGTTTGGCGTAATACTCCACAATTCGGTTCATTTTTGACAAACCAATTACCTTGCCTTTTGAGAAATAAGCCACATGCGCTTTTCCAACAATTGGCAAAAAATGATGCTCGCAAGTTGAATAAAGTGTAATGTCTTTTTCCACCAACATTTCTACATATTGGTATTTATTCTCAAAATCAGAAGAGGTGGGAGCCTTTTTAGGATCGAGGCCGCCAAAAATTTCTTTTACGTACATTTTTGCTACCCTTTTTGGGGTTCCTTTAAGGCTGTCGTCCGATAAATCGAGACCCAAGGTATGCATTATAGCCGCAAAATGAGATTCAATTTTTGCTATTTTTTCGTCATCTGACAGTTCAAAGGCGTCCGCACGCATAGGCGTGTCTCCGGAAGACATATAATGGTTGTCCCCTACCTCGTCAATTATGTCTAATCCGTTTTCCATGCTTTTTTAATTGTTGCAAATTTAATAAGATAATTTCGTTCTTGGCTATTTGTCGGGAAGTTTATCCGATCATTACACCATCTTTAGAGAACGTATTCAATTAATGTTTGTTCAAACATATTATTAATTTTTATGAAAAAAATAAATTTTTGATTTGTAAAACCTGTCAATTTTGTAACTTCATCCCCTCAAACAGACACGGTGAAAAAAGATATAAAAATGGCACTCTTTCAAGAGTGTATGCGTTTTGTAGAAAAACGGATTAACAATACAACAATTGCCTTGAACGAAGTGCAAGAATCATTTGACGCTGAAACAAAAAGTACAGCTGGCGACAAACATGATACTGCCTTGGCCATGATGCAAATGGAAGCCGAACAAATTTCGAAACAACTGTCTGAAGCCACCAAATTAAAACAGTCGCTTTTACCAATTGACCCTGCCGAAAGTCATTCTACTTCCCGCCTTGGGAGTTTGGTCATTGCATCGAACGGAAATTTTTATATTGCCATTAGCGCTGGTAAAATAGAACTTGAAGGGGCAGTGTTTTTTGCCGTTTCCCCTTTTTCACCCATGGGACAAGTGTTAATGGATAAAAAAGCGGGCGACACAGCTAAATTTAATGACTTGAAAATTACGATTAAAGAAGTTATTTAATCGGAAAATTCATTTAAACGACTGTTTTTGAACTTTTCCCAACCCTTTTAAAAAATTTCTCGTTAGTGTAGTTAACACGCATACGTATGAAATTAATTTTGACATTAAGCCTAACGATCATTGCCAATTGTATGATTGGTCAAAATTATCAATGTATTACGTCGGATCAAATAAATTATTTTGGAACTAGTACGTTGGATAATATTGTAGCTACGCGTACTGATTCTATTCAAGTAATAGATGGCGATTCTATTTTTTACTCATTTAAAACTGCCCGATTCGATGAAGAATGCCCAGTTACCGTGGCAGGTCCTTGGTTTGGAGATAAAGTGATTATAAAACCTGACGGACAAAATATTTTTTTTAACAAAGTATTGGACAGCGTGTTTATTGAAACAAATGCACACTTAAACGATACGTTCTTGGTATATACCTATCCAACTGGCGAATGGATAAAAGGCACGGTTAATTTGATCGAATCGTCTACCATTTTAGGTGAAATTGATTCAGTAAAAACAATTGACCTATTTAGCAACTCGCCCGAATTTGATGTGTTAACTCCTGCCATTAAACTTGGCAAAAACAGCGGTTTTGTTCAAATTTTTTCTTTATATGATTTCCCTGGATTTAATAACACGTTAACGCTAGTAGGAAGCGAATTTCCTCGTGTCGGGCTCACGCGTCGCAAACGTGGTGAAATCTTCGATTTTCAAATAGGCGATAGCTTAAATTATTCAACGAACGAGAGCAATACTAATACGAACATTGGTACCGGGCATCGAATTGAATTATCTTTTACAGAAAAAACGTTATGGTGGCCAGACTCGGTTACTTATAAAACACATATTACCGATGAAAAATCCAATTTTATGGGATCGCCGATTCCAACTTCTGTTACTACCCTTGAGTATGATAGTGAAATGACGTTTTACAATTTAGATGCTTATGTGGACACTCATTTGCCAAGTGAATTTTGGTATGATTCTACATCGAATGCATTGCGCTATTCTGTACTTCGAGTTGATTATTGCGGACGACTAGTGGAAGATTTACACTATATGGGACACATCATTCGGATGTATGATTGGCCTGAAGTCGATGACACCACTCGAGAATGTTATGTAGGTGAAGCCTTTTATATCGATGAACAGACTTACCAATACATTGAAGGTTGTGGTGGAAACTTATTTCCTCAATTCGTTAATTATCATGGAACAGGTGGACCAAGCGCAGGAGGCAGTATCAACTGGATTTCAAATGAAAAAGGGGATTGTGGCAATTATCTTTATATTGGCGTTGATACCACAACACAAACATCATTCAATTTTAACGTCTACCCTAATCCAACTTCTGATTTTTTGACAATTACAAGCGAAAAAGATGAGCCTATTTGGTATATTACCCTCACTAGTATGAATGGTGATTTAGTTTCTTCCGAATTCGTGGATGATATTTCCTACCAATTGGATTGTAATACCTTTAAATCTGGCAATTACTTATTGCAGGTTTTCTTTATAAATAAGGAACCTGAAAATAAGTTAATTACTATTGTTCGATAAAAAAATTGGGTAAATTAAGATTGAAATTGTTTAAAGAGATTCTCTAATATTCTCTGCTTGATCAACCACAAATTCATTTAAATGTCCAGTTAATTGAGGAATTCGCGCCAAACATTTAACTCCTGTTTTTGACAAAATAATAGACTCTGAAAATTCATTAGAATCGCCATTAAAAATAATTCCCAACAGTTTGATATTTCGCTGTTTCAGCAATTCAATACTCAATAAGGTGTGATTAATACTCCCTAAATAATTTTTTACCACCAAAATAACTTCCGTTTTAAGATTTTGAATGAGATCCACCACTAAATCGCCTTGCACATTTAACGGAACCATCAATCCTCCTGCGCCTTCAATAACCAAGTGATTTTCGGTTATTGGTAGTTCAAAATCAGTCAATTCGATGCTGACACCATCCAAAACTGCCGCGGCATGTGGTGACATGGCCTGGTTCAATAAATGCCGCGAAGGATGAATTTTTATAAAAGGATTTGAACTCACTTTTTTGACAAAGTTGGCATCTAGTTGATGTAAATCGCCAGCTTGGATTGGTTTCCAATAATCGGCTTTTAAGGCTTCTACCAAAATGGCAGAACAAAATGTTTTGCCCACTTCGGTGCCAATTCCTGTTACAAATATGGTTCTAAGGAAAGTCGGATTCATAACAAGGCTTGAATTAAGGAGGTGATTTCGTGTTCTGTATTAAAACTATGCAAACAAATCCGCAAACGCTCCTTACCTTTTTCGACTGTAGGCGATAAAATTGGTTTTACTAAAAATCCCTTTTCAATGAGTTGATTGGCTTTTTCTTTGACCTTGTCATTTCCAGGAATTAAAATGCCTTGAATCGCCGAATTACTCTCCAAAAAAGGGAGTTTTTGTTCGGTTACTTGCGATTTAAAGAATTGGATGTTTTTAAAAAGAGTTGTCCGAGATTGTGCGTCCGTTTGTGCGTGGCGAACGATGGCTAAAATGCGTGCTTGGGTGGTGGGTGGAATGGCCGTGGTATAGATAAACGGGCGAGAAAAGTTAATCAAATACGACTTTAAAACAGAACTTCCAAGCACACAAGCTCCATGACTGCCATAGGCTTTTCCAAACGTAATTATTTTTGCAAAAACTCCAAAATCCAAACCCAATTCGGTAACTAAACCTTGGCCATTCGTACCGTAAATTCCACCCGCGTGGGCTTCATCTACAATTAAATAAGCACCAAATTGTTGACACAATTCTACCAATTCTACCAACGGTGCTTGATCGCCATCCATCGAATAAATCGACTCAACAACCACATAAACGGTACCTTTTGCTTCGATTAATCTTTTTTTAAGATTTTCCAACTCATTGTGACGAAAAGCAAACGAATGCGCAAAACTCAATTGAATTCCATCACGAATGGAAGCATGACATAAAGCATCGTATAAAATCGTATCTCCACGTTGAGGAACACATGATAAAAGACCAAGATTGGCATCGTAACCGGAATTAAAAACCAAGCCAGCATCTTGCTTAAAAAAAGACGCTAATTCAACTTCAAGTTGGTTGGTTAATTCGCTATTGCCAGAAATTAAT
>JADZFJ010000554.1 GCA_020849935.1 Crocinitomix sp.
CTTTGTCGCTAATTTCTGGTAGCCTTTCGTCAGAAACGGTCATTGATGAAATTACAAAGGCTGTTTTCACTGAAAAAAAACAGTTTCAATGTGAAATGATCAATTATAAAAAAGATGAAACCATTTTTTATAGTCAATTAGAAGTAACGCCTTTGTTAAGTAAGAATGGCGAATTAGAAAAGTACTTCGTGATTGGTTCTGACGTTACTGAAAAGAAAAATCAAGAACTTAACATTCAAAAAATAGCGGATCGTTTAGATGTAATTCACTCGATTGAAAAAACGATTTTAACTTCGGAAAGTTCGGAGGATATTATCTACAATACACTCGATCGAGCCTTGGACAAAATGCCGATTTCTCGCGCTAGTTTGACCATGTTTAACGTAGTTGACAAAACTTTTTATGTGTATTCTCGTCGACTAGATGATCAAGAATCGTTGACGGATCGAAGAGAGTATAATCTAAGTGATTTTTCAATGTATGAATCACTTTTAGCTTCAAAATCGGATATTTTAGTGAATCTTTCTACAAAAGAAGAATTGTCTCCAACCGATAAAATTCTAGTAGCAGAAGGGGTTACTTTTTTGTTATTAAGTCCTTTGGTTGTAGGAGATCGCTTGATTGGTTCTTTTAATGTTTGTTTCAATGATGGCTTTCAAGAAGATATTGATTACTTCAAGAAAGTCACCAAAGAGGTGGCGATAGGGTTGGCGATTGCCTTACAGCAAAGTAAGTTGACTGAAGATTTGTTTTTGTCAAACCAGGCACTCACCGCCAGTATTGATTATGCAAAAATGATTCAGCAAGCCTATATTCCAAGCGACTTGAGTTTAAATGACCAACTCTTGGAACATTTTATCATTAATCGTCCAAAAGACATCGTAAGTGGCGATTTTTATTGGATTGGAGAGCACAACGAATTCCAAATAATCGCCGTCGGGGATTGTACTGGGCATGGCGTACCGAGTGCATTTTTGACCATTATTGGGATCAGTGAATTGAATAATATCGTGCGACATAAGGGAATTACAGATCCTGCAAAAATTTTAGTCGAATTAAATTTAGCCATTGTAGCAGCGCTTGCTTCTACGAACGAAGTTCAACTAAAGGATGGCATGGATGTGGGGATTTTTGTCTTTAATCGAACAACAGAAGAAGTTGTTTTTGCAGGAGCAAGACGTCCTTTGTATCACTTTACAAATAACGAGCTCAAACATTACGACGGTACGAAATTATCGATTGGCGATTTTGGCGATCAATATGGAATCTATTATAACAAAGTGGCCATCACCGTCACTAAGGGAGATATTTTCTATTTGTTTTCTGATGGTTGTACCGATCAGTTTGGGGGAGAAAAAATTCGTAAATACTCTCGTAAACAATTAGAAATTAATTTGGTTGAAAACGCACATTTACCGTTAATTGATCAAAAACATGTCATTGAAACAAGTTTAGTAGCTTGGCAAGGTCAGCAAGCTCAGACAGATGACATCTTAATGGTTGGATTCAAAATCAAATAATTGAACCAAACTAGTTGTTGGTAAAATCAATAGCTTCTAAAATCAACGTACCTGCTGTTCGAATTTCTTCTTCAGTAATGGAGAGTGGGGGAGAAAGTCGAAAACTATTCGGACAAGATAAAAACCAAAAGCCAATCAACCCTTTTGTCAAACAATAGTCCACCACCTTTTTAACCCGTTCAAACGAATCCATTTCAATGGCGAACATCAACCCCGCACGACGAATTTCATGAATCAAGGGATGCACTGTCAACATATTTTCTAAAAGTTCTCCTTTTTTATTGACTTCTGAAATCCAATTCTCTGTTCGTAATACTTCAACACAGGCATTCGCTGCAGCACAAATCACTGGATGTCCTCCAAATGTTGTAATGTGTCCTAACATTGGATTGTGGGTCAATGTTTTCATTTTTTCGGTCGAGGAGATAAAAGCACCAATTGGCATTCCTCCTCCAAGTGCTTTGCCGAGTGTTAAGATATCCGGTGTAATTCCATAGCGCTCAAATGCAAAAAAAGTACCTGTTCGCCCAAATCCAGTTTGGACTTCATCATAAATTAACAAAGTCCCCGTTTCATTACATTTATTCCTTAATGCTTGATGAAATTCTTGTGTTCCTATTCGAACCCCTGCATCTCCTTGAATTGGTTCAATAATTACAGCAGCCGTTTGATTGGTAATTAGTTCGAGTGAGTTAAGATCGTTAAACGTAATAAATTTAATACCAGGAATCAATGGCCGAAAAGCTGCCTTTTTTACTTCGTTTGCCGAAACACTCATGGCGCCGTGCGTACTTCCATGATAAGAACCTTTGCACGAAATTATTTCAGTTCTGTGAGTGACCCTTTTTGCCAATTTCAGCGCCGCTTCGTTGGCTTCGGCGCCTGAATTAACAATGTAGGAACAATTTAAAGAGGCAGGTAAAATTTCAGCTAAGTTTTTGGCCAAGGCTAATTGCGCATCTTGAATGTATTCGCCGTACACCATGACATGCAAATATTTA
>JADZFJ010000555.1 GCA_020849935.1 Crocinitomix sp.
AGGAAAAACAGCCTTGATTGACATCTACAAAATCTTAGCCATCGATGGGGAAATTTTTGAAAATGAAAAATCCGAGTCGGATACCCTTGCGGGTTTTGTTATAGAATTAGCTGGAAAGATTCTCAAAAAAAACGAACGTGTAACCTTTCACAATTACACCTTTACAGTAGAAGCTGCAGACAGCAGAAAAGTGAAACGAATTAAAGTAACCATTCAACCACATGAATAAACGAAAATTGAGTCAATTGATCCTTGGAATTGCTGTAATATCAATTTTTTGGGCTTGTTCTGAAGCTAGTACAGATTATTATCCAAAACCGCGTGGTTATATGCGTTTGGATTTTCCAGAAAGAAAATATTCGATTTTTGCACCTGATAGTTGCCCATTTCAATTTGAAACTGCCGACTATTTTCGGGTAATTCAAAAAGCAAACTGCAATAGCGACATTCAAATGGATCGTTTTAATGCCACCTTGTTTTTAACCTACATGCCCATCGACAGCAACCTGATGATGAACATTGAATACTCGCGAAAATTGGTGTACGAACACAGCATAAAAGCCGATGCGATTGAAGAAGTTCCGGTCTTAAATCCTAAAAATTCAACGTACGGATTAAAATATAATATCAAAGGCGATGCTGCTTCGCCTTTTCAGTTTTATGTCACCGACAGTACTCATCATTTTTTAAGGGGAGCGCTCTACTTTAATGTACAACCAAATTACGACAGTATTCGCAGTAGTTTAGACTATGTTGTTGAGGATATTGACCAGCTTTTAAAGACAATTACTTGGAAAAATGAATCTAATTAAACCACTCCACATAACGCTTGTTGGAAGTGTATTTCTAGGACTAATGGTTTTTATAACACTTTTAGTTGTTGAGTTACTCACACAAATTGATATAAGTAAAATCACTTATGTCGTAATTCCTTTAATTTCTGCAGTTTTATCTTTTTTGATTTTTACCTATTTCATCGATCGTTTTATCAATAAAAAAATCCGACACATTTACAGCATCATTGATACCGGACAAATTTCACAAGAACCTGAAATTAAATTATCTGACGATACCTTGGGTCAACTTACAAGTGCCACCGCCGAATGGTCGGAAGCTCATAAAAAACAGATTTCTGATTTAAAAAAACAAGCCGATTTTAGAAAAGAGTTTTTAGGAAATTTAGCGCACGAATTAAAGACACCGATTTTCAGTATCGAAGGATATATTTTAACCCTTTTAGAAGGTGGATTAGAAGACGAACGGGTGAATCGAGATTTTTTGGAACGGGCCTTAAATGGGGTGGATCGTATTTCGAATTTGGTAGAGGATTTGGATCAAATTTCAAAACTTGAAACAGATCGGTTCGATTTGGTGATTGTCAAATTTGATTTAGTAAAACTGATTAATGATGTTTTTCAAGAACTTGAACCGCGTGCCAATACCCGTTCCATTATCCTAAAATTTGATAAACATTACGAGCCACTTTTTGTAAATGCCGATAAAAACAGCATCACGAGGGTATTTGTTAACTTAATTTCCAATTCGATTTCTTACGGAAGTACGGGAGGAATTACCCAAATCAAAATAGAACCAATCGACCGAAAAAAGGTTTCTATTTCTGTCATTGACAACGGACTTGGGATGGCAAAAGAACATATCCCGCGGCTTTTTGAAAGATTCTACCGGGTGGATAAAAGTAGAGAACGAAATATCGGTGGTTCAGGTTTAGGTTTAGCCATCGTAAAACACATTGTAGAAGCGCACAAACAAACCATTGTGGTTAAAAGTACCGAAGGGGTTGGATCGACATTTACCCTCACCTTGGACAAGGCTTAATTCAAACAAATTCTTTGCTAAAATTTCTTGGTATTTCATTTTTGCGTATATTTAACTCCTGCACTTTATTTTGCATAAACAAGTGATCATGAAAACACAACTTAAAAAACTCTTTACTACCCTTTGCTTTTTTGTTTTAACAGCCACAGCTTTTGGACAAATTGACGGAAGTGTGCAACTTAATTCATTTCAGTTAGATAAAGAAAAAAACACGGTTCAAGTATCAATTAAAACAACCGATTCCTTCATCGCTGGGGCAAATCGCTATGTACTACACATCGGAAGTCGTTATTTCCAACTGAGCAATCACCCAGATGGGCGACTTGATGAAATTGTGTTTTTTCTAACCCTTGAAGAATTTAACAACCTTACAAATGATGGTAAAATAGTGCTTGTTTACGGGTACTATTATGAAAATACCTTAAAAGACAATGAATCAGAACAAAATCCAAATTATTATGGCAAACATTGGATTTTAGGTAATTTTTCTCCTAGCCTTTTGAAAACGAATTAATAAAAAAATCCTCACCCCATGAAATTAAGATCTTTACTTTTAGTCGCAATTTTTGCCCTCACCTCGACCCTAAAAGCGCAAACACCTGACCCAGGAATTCCTGGTCCTTATGCTGTTTCCAGCGCCGAATATGATTTAGGTGACGAGGCATTTGGTGCTCCATCTTTCCCCGATTTAATCGAGGTGACAGGTTCAGTACATTATCCTACGGATATGTCTGGTGGACCTTTTCCTGTTTTATTATTTTTACACGGACGCCACTCAACTTGTTATTCGGGTGGATCAACCAACATTGCTTGGCCTTGTACGGGTGCATTCGCGCCAATTCCAAGCTATCAAGGATACGATTATTTGGCAGAACAAATGGCGAGTCATGGGTATATCGTAATTTCTGTTTCCGCTAACAGTATTAGTTCGACCGACAACAGCACCCCCGATTACGGAATGCGCGGACGTGGTGAATTACTTCAACATCATTTAGATTTATGGAACGATTGGAATACCGTTGGTGGTGATCCTTTTGGAAGTTTATTCGTTGGGAAATTGGATTTAGATAATGTTGGAACCATGGGACATTCTCGTGGGGGTGAAGGAGTGATCGAACATGCACTTTACAACCGTGAATTAGGAAGTCCTTATGGCATTAAAGCGGTGTTAACACTTGCGCCCGTAGATTTTAATCGACCTGTTTTAAATGGAATTCCAATCATGAACATTGCCCCGTATTGCGATGGTGATGTATCGGATTTACAAGGGGTTCATTTTTATGACGATTCGCGTTACAACGAAGAGGACGATACCATGCCAAAACACAATTTAGTGATGTTAGGTGGGAATCACAATTTTTACAATACCGTTTGGACACCTGGGATGTTTCCTGCAGGAACAGCGGACGATTGGGGATATGTAGATGGAAGTCAATCTGACGAACAATGTGGAACGTCTGCACCTGGTAACGGGCGAATGAATCCGCTTAAACAACGAAATTCGTTGCTCGCTTATGGCAGTGCATTTTTCAGAGTTTATGTGGGTGGTGAAACTGAATTCGATCCAATCTTAAAAGTAGAAGACATCGTACCTCCTACTTCCTCAACCTTGGATGGTGATGAAATATTTATGTCCTATCATCCTCCTGTAAATCGACGAATTGATGTAAATAGAACCGATGTTGAAGAAGCTGAAACGACTAATTCGACTGGTGAACCAGTTACACAAAATGGCTTGGTAATTTATGATATTTGTGGTGATGATTTTGGCGAACAATATTGCATTGGTGCGGGTGCCGGAGCTAGTCAAGAACCTCACAATAAAAACGGCGGAATCTCTATGTTAGGTCTTTCACAGCTAGCTGTTGAATGGAATTCACCTGACGATTGGTACCGAAATAGTATTCCATCCTACATGAAGGATTTTACTCAGTTTAAATCTCTCCAATTCAGAGCTTCGGTAAATTTTGATGAATCTCCACTCGATGTTGCACTAAATTTCAAAGTGCAATTAATTGACAATACAGGAGCAATTGGAAGTTTAGAAGTGGTTGATTATTCAGCCGCCTTGTATTTCCCTCCAGGTGATTTTGGCACTACTTTGCCACGTACCATGCACAATACCATTAGTTTGCCAGTTGAGGATTTTACAGGGGTAGATTTAACAAATATTGTTGCCATCCGATTTTTATACGATGAATCGGCGAGTGGCGCGATTTTAATTTCAGATTTATCCATGACAGGTGATGAAGAATTGGTGTTTCCTCCAATTGCAAGTTTTTCGGCAGATGTGACTGAAACATGTACAGGTGAAGTAACCTTTACTGATAATTCCATCTTTTCACCTACTTCTTGGTTTTGGGATTTTGGAGATGGGTTCACTTCCGCAGATGAAAATCCATCCCACACCTACACTGACGATGGAACTTACACGGTTACCCTTACGGTTGAAAACGAAGCAGGTGAAGATGTTGCGGTAGAAACTTCGTATATCGTAGTAGATCGTCCAGATGCTCCAACTGGTACAGACGTTACACTTTGTGGTCCTGGCGATGCAACTGTTTCTGCAACAGGGGCTGGTGGGGTATTAAATTGGTTTGATGCACCTGTGGATGGAACCTTGTTAGGTACTGGCGGCGATTATACTGAATTCATTACGGAATCAACGAATTTTTATGTGCAAGAAGAAGTTCCGGGGCCACTTTTATCGGTTGGTCCTCCAGACAATACGTTTGGATCGGGTGGTAATTTTAATTCGAATGATTTACGTGGAATTTTCTTTGATGCTTATGCGCCATTTACCCTAGAATCTGTGCGTGTTTATGCGCAAGGAGCTGGTGACCGTAACATTCAAGTTTTAGATGGCGATGGTGGTGCTGTTGTTCATGATATTGTTGTCAATATTCCAGATGGTGAAAGTGTGGTTAATTTAAATTTTGACATCGCGCCAGCCATGGGTTATTATATTAAAGTGACAGGAGTCACCGTTAATTTATTTAGAATCAACGATGGATCACCAACATATCCGTATGAAATTCCAGGATTGGTGGCATTAACTGGTTCAAATGTGGCAGATACGCCTTTAGATTTTTATTACTATTTCTTTGATTGGAAAATCCGTGAAGCAAATTGTATTAGTTCTAGAACCTTGGTGACGGCAACTGTCGAACCGAGTTTTACGGTTACGGTTAGTGATGACGTTACGATCGCTTCTGGCGAAACCACGACCTTAACTTCTTCTGCTCCTGGCGGTGTCACTTATTCTTGGTCACCAACCACAGGATTAAGCGATCCAGGTGCTGCTACAACGGATGCGAGTCCAACCGTTACCACCACGTATACTGTGACTGTTACAGACGCAGATGGTTGCGAAAATTTTGAAAGTGTTACCGTAACTGTTGATGGGGTTCTTGGTGGAACGGATTTAGAAAATGCATCCATTCAACTTCATCCAAATCCGAC
>JADZFJ010000556.1 GCA_020849935.1 Crocinitomix sp.
CCAAGAAGTATTCCCTTACTCGAATCTCTCAAATCTTCAATGTCCGCAGACGAAACGAAGACCACCCTTGCTGTAACTTTTTCGTCGATACCAAACTTCCCATCTACGGTCGACAGAGCATCAAATAAATGCCCTTGATTTACTTCGCTTAGTTTTTCAACTTCATTAAAAACAATTACATGATTTTCATTGTCCTTAAAAATACCACCGATTTTATCCTCGCCTTCTTCCAATGCACCACAATTAATAAACACCAATTTACTCATGGCAGCAATATTGTCTTTTGGCGTTTCTTTTTGGCGCTCTTCAAAAACTTTAATAATCGCCTCTTTTTTACCGACTCCTCGTTTGCCAAGAACACAAACACTAAACATTCCTGGATTAAAAATAAAATAACTTAACTGATTATAAGCATACTTACGCTTTTCCCCTCCTTGACTAAACAATTTCATAATTATCGATAAATATTTATCGATAAATATATAGATAATTATCGATACGTTATAAAGAAATGCAAAAGTTCTATCCTTGCTGTATCAAAATAATCAGCTATGAAAATAAACGATTTTTTAGTATCATCCCATGCGCAATATCGCGCCAATCAGCGTGCGATCACAATGGACATGATTCGAGACACGCTAAATTTTGGAACTTTAGTCCACAGAGAGGGAAAAAAATTTTATATTATGTTCGAAAATTCAATCCCTGACCACTTAAATGCGAGATACGCCAGCAAGATTTTAAACACAACCGTTGTTGTTAGCTCTAGTAACAAGATAATCACAGTTTACATCTGTAAAAACACATAAAAAGAAAATGAAAATCCTAAAAATAATTCACGGCTACCCTCCCCTTTTTAATGCTGGATCGGAGGTTTATAGTCAATCCATTTGCAATGAACTCTCAAAAAACAATCAAGTACTTGTTTTCACCAGAGAAGAGAACCCGTTTCGTCCTGATTTCACTTCAAGAAAAGTAAAAATGAATGAAAACCTCGAAATCGTATTAATCAACAATCCTAATGGGAAAGATGGTTACCGACACGCAGCAATTGACGACGAATTGGAAGGAATTATTTGTGAATTCCGACCTGACATTGCTCATATTGGTCACCTAAATCATCTTTCAACAGGAATTGTGGATGTTCTTTTTAAGAAAAACATTCCAATCATTTATACGCTTCATGATTTTTGGTTGATGTGCCCGAGAGGTCAATTTTTAACACGATCAATCGGAAAAAAGGACAACCTTGCAGTCTGCGAAAAACAAGAAAAAAATAAATGTGCAAAGGATTGTTACGAAGTTTATCATAGCGGTAATGCAGTACACGGAGATAAGGATCTCGAATCATGGTCCGGATGGATTGATAGAAGAATGGAAGAAACAAAAGCGATCATTGAGAAAGTAGATCAGTTTATTGCACCATCTAAATACCTGATGAATCGCTTCATACAAGAATTTAATGTTCCCGAGCATAAAATCATGTATATGGATTATGGTTTTCCGTTGCAATATCTTCAACCTAGCAAACAAAAACCAAAACATAGCTTTACTTTTGGCTATATAGGCACGCATATCCCGGCAAAAGGAGTCAATCTTTTAATAGAAGCATTTAAGACCATAGATCTTCCGACAAAACTGATCATTTTTGGTAGAGAAAAAGAGCCATTCACCAGCGGACTAAAGGAAATTGCTCAGAACAGTATTCATGAAATTGAATTTCGACCTGAATACAAAAATGAAGAAATAGTTACCAAGGTTTTTGACGAGGTCGATGCTATTGTAGTACCGTCAATCTGGGGAGAAAATAGCCCATTAGTAATTCATGAGGCTCAAGCATGTCATATTCCCGTCATCACAGCAAATTTTGGTGGAATGAAAGAATACGTATCGCATTTAGAAAATGGATTACTTTTCAAACACCGAAAAATAGATTCCATCAGAGAACAGATGGAATGGGCCATCAAAAACCCAGATAAAATGAAAGCGCTAGGCAAAAGAGGCTACCTAGCTAATGCAGACGGAACTGTGATGGATTTAAAAGTGCATTGTGAGGACCTCACCAGATTATACCAAATACATATGAAAAAATTCTGGCGATTAACCTTGGATACAAATCCAGAAGATTGCAATCTGAGTTGCACCATGTGTGAAGAACACAGTCCATTCAGCGATTATATTAAAAATAAACTTGGAGGTAAAAGAAGAAGGATGCCGGAATCATGGCTAGAAGACATTTTTATACAAGCAAGTAACCTAGGAGTTAAAGAGATTATTCCTTCGACAATGGGTGAACCACTGCTTTATAAACACTTTGACCAAATTGTAGCTCTCTGCAGGAAATACAATATCTTGATGAATTTGACAACCAATGGAACGTTTCCAAAAGTTTCGGGAAAAACTGTTGAAGAATGGGCGAAACAAATTTTACCTGTAACTTCAGACATAAAATTCAGCTGGAATGGCGCCACATCAGAGACTTCGAAGAAAGTAATGATAGGTATTGACTTTGAGAATACCATTTCAAATGTTAAAACTTTTGTTCATTACAGAAATCAGATTTATACTGAGACAGGACATTACTGCAATCTCACGTTTCAATTGACTTTTATGGAGGAGAACATGCCAGAATTAGCCGAGATTGTGAAACTTGCAGCAAATTTGGATATTGACCGTGTGAAGGGTCATCATCTCTGGACACATTTTGACGAAATCGAGGATCAAAACTTAAAACGAAGCAGCGAGAGTATAGCCAGATGGAACAATTATGCAGACCAAGCAATAGAAAGTGCGTTAGTCAATTTACGGAAAAATGGTCATGCCGTCGTATTGGAAAACATCAAAAAACTGGAAGTAAGTGAAACGAATAATGTGGACATAGACAAAGAGTGTCCTTTTTTAGGAAAAGAACTCTGGATTTCTGCCACAGGGAAATTTTCACCTTGCTGTGCTCCGGACGAACAAAGACAACTTTTAGGCGATTTTGGTCATTTCCCAGATCAATCCATAAGCAAAACCCTTCAAAGTAAGCGTTATCTGGACTTGCAACACAATTACAAAACGAAGGAACTGTGTAAAAAATGTTTAATGAGAAAATAAGATGAAACTACTAAATCA
>JADZFJ010000557.1 GCA_020849935.1 Crocinitomix sp.
AGATTTAGGGAAATAAACGGTATAATTTTTTCCTGGCACCAAATACAAAGAAGATTCTGTCCGATCTATTTGTAAGACTCCCTTGATGGTTGCATTCGTTTTGTAGCTAATCCTAAACATACTATCCGTCGCACTCACTTCTCCTTCGCCCAATTTTACCCTGTTCAAGGTCACATAGTCTTGATAGGTGTACAATTCGACTTTTTGCCCAACAAAATTTGGTGCATAACCTTTAATTTCACTTTGACTTAATACTGGCCAACTTGTGATCCACATCAAAATTAACCATCCAACGCTTCTGTTCATACACTCATAATTAAAAATTCTTCGTTTGTTACAAAGTTTCCTATTTTTCCACCATTCTTTTTAATTTCTCGAACAATGGATGAATTTATTGCTGAAAACTCTTGATCGGTCATCAAAAACAAGGTTTCCACTCCAAATCCATTTTCGGCCGAAACGGACTCATTCATGTGAGCGATTGACTTCTCAAACTCAAAATCCACGGTATTTCTTAATCCTCGTAACAAATACCTTGCCCCATTTTTTTGACAAAAATCGATCGTAAGACCTTGATAAGCTTCAACACGGATTTTCGGTTGGTCGTTAAAATGGGATTCAATGTGCTTGATCCGACTTTCTAACTGATACATGTACTGTTTAGTAGAATTGACCCCAATGGCGATGATGATTTCATCAAACAAGGGCAAAAAACGTTTCACGATTGCCTCATGACCTTTGGTAAATGGATCGAAGGATCCGGGAAACACACCTATTCGTTTCATTTGAGTAATTTATAAACTGTAAAGTTAAAAGATATTGACAAACCTTGGTTTTTTTCAATTAGTTTTTAAAAGCTGACGAATTGAGAACTAACTCGGCTCAAAAAAACTAAAACTTACCCCACCGTAATGTCTTGTATTCTTATAAAACTGAAAGGTACTAACATCCACTCTTTCACTATGTTCTAATATGAAAATCCCGTCCTCAACAAGGCAATTTGACAGAAACACTTGTGCTGTTAATTTTTCTAATTCAGGAAATTCAAAGGGTGGATCAGCAAAAACTAGGTCGAACTTCCGTGTATTTTCGGCCAAAAAATGAAAGGCGTCTTGTTTTAGAATGGTCCAATTGTTTGCTTCTAACTCGGTGGCGATTTTTTTTTGGAAATTGCACGAAATACCGCTGCTATCCACACCTACTACTTTTCCTACACCCCGCGATAAAAATTCAAGGCTAATATTTCCTGTGCCTGAAAATAGGTCGAGAATATCCAGATCTTCAAAATAAACCTTTGCGTCGATGATGCCAAAAAGTGCTTCTTTTGCCATATCGGTGGTTGGGCGTGATGGAAATCTTTTGGGCGGTGAAAATCTTTTTCCTTTATACTTTCCGCTAATTACACGCATAACAATTGTTTAGTGAGCATATAATCCTTACTCAACTCATTTTGCTCATGAATGCGAATGGTCGTTTTAAAAAATTCTTGAAATGTCTTTAATTCACTCCATTTCGAATTCACCCCTGACAGGTGCAATTCTATTTTATCCTGTTCAATTTCTTTCTGTTCAAGCACGTACAAAACGTAATAAACTATATCTGACAAGGATTTATAATCAAAACGATTAAAATATAAAAGATCTGACCTTCGTGTAATTAATAAATAAAACTGCGATTGATCTAGGTGAAGTTGCAATTTATGACTAAAGGCTTGTTGATCGAAAGCTGCTTTTAACAAAACGGTGGAACGATGTAAAAGTTTTATTCGAGGAAACGCAGAAACAAACAAAGATTTAATCCACAATGGAAATTCATAAATATTGACAATTCCCAATTCAGCCAATCGGCTATAATCAAGATTATCCATAGGTTCTGGATAATTTAGCTTAAAAATCTCTGTCGATTTATCGTGCGAAAAAAGAGGAACTGGAATTAAGGTGTTTCGATTACTCCCTGACGAAAGTGAATACGACGCAAAATCAGCAGGTAAATTTAACTGCTTCAAAAGATCGCCTATTCCATTTTTAGAAAAATCAACTCCCTCTATTTCAGAAAAAAACACTGCTTTTTTTTGAGCAAGATTTACTACCGAATATTGAAATTTATCCGGTGTTAAATCCATGCAAAGTGCATGTTGATAGGCGTTTTCCTTTCCGAACGAAACTGGTTCTAATTCCAACTTTCTCTTAAATGGTTATCTGATCGAGCTCCAATTGAATACAAAATTTTGTCTTCACCTTTTTTGGTCATTGGATGCGCCATTTCAATGTAAAGCGTTTGAATTTGAATTCCTTCTCTTTCAATCGAATCAACTTCCATCACCACTAAATTTGTGGTGTGAGGTACATATCGCAAATCATCGGCATTAAAATCAAGACTTGACATCATTTTTTCGCGCTCTTTCAAACGTTTCGGATCCAAAAATACTGCTTCTAATACCGATACATAAGAAGTATCTCTTTTAAATCCAATTAATTCTGTTCGTGTATTTTTTGTCCATTTGGATAAAGCTGTTGCTTCTATTTCCGTCATCTTAAAATCACTTGGACGGTTATCACCATACAAATAAGCGATTTCATCTGTGGTTAA
>JADZFJ010000558.1 GCA_020849935.1 Crocinitomix sp.
ATCAAATGAATTTTGTACGATTCAATTTTCAATGGTGGAGTATGAAACAACGGCTCAAGAAGTTATTTCATTTTACCACCGGTGTAAAGTGGCTTTGCAATGGACTTTTTCATACTTTTTATACGGGGTGAGTTCATTGTTTTTTGTTGTTTTAGCGAGTTTGCTCGGGTTGATTGCTTTTGAAAAAATCCGTACTAACTTTTTAACACCTAAAAAATAATAATTGCTTTTAGGTTTTTTGGAAAGAGGATTTTTTAATTTTTCCCAAATCCCACAGTTTTAAATTTATAAACTGCCGCAGCTATTATTGCTTTTTTTGCCCAGCAGATTTCATAAATTTTTAGTTAAGTGGTTAGAAATCTTGTACTAATTGAATTATTATTCATATATTGTCGTGTTTATATTTAGGTTTAATTGATCCAGAACGACACGCTTTTTATTTTGGATTTTAGTTAAAATTAGTATCAATTCTATGATGCGAGCTATTCGATTATTAATTTTTTTTATCCTCAGTCTCGCAGTGGGTTCGTGTATGATTCCTGTGAATTTAAATTACGAAACTGCTGAAATTAGAGAGAAAGGGGATGTTGCTTTTACGGGGAGTTTGAGTCAACAGGCACAACGGTCGTATGAACTAAAAGACACGAATTGGTTACCCGAAGAACTCGGTTTTGGTGTGCGAATGGATGTAGGGGTAGGCGAACGAAGTAATTTATCGGTGCGGTATGAAAACACCTTTATTTCGTATGATCTTCGTCAAAATTTTATTGAATTGCAATGGAAAATTGCTTTAGGTAAACATTACTTTGATCCGGATAATGAGCTAAAAATTGCGATTGGAATTCCGATGCAATTCTATTTTTATGAAGGGTACGAGGGCTATATTTTAAATCCAAGATTATACTTTACTTTTTTCACTTTGTCACAAAATTTTAGGTTGACCGCCATTCCGAAAGCTTTTGTTATTTATGACTATTTTGTTGGTAGCAATGTTGGGTTTCCCTTGTTCGGTTTTGGGATGTCATTTAATGGTGCCTTATCTACAAATTTGGAGAAATGGGCAATAATGCCAGAGGTAGGAATATTAGGAGATGAATCGTTGAGTTTTGGCTGTGGTGTAGTCTTCAAGTTCTGATTTTGTGCAAGATTAAATTGGCAACCGTAAAAGCTTGCGTTAGGGATATGAGCATTTGTTGGAGCACATTTTTGCAAAAAATTGCGACTGCGAAAAGCCCGGCCCGGACGGTCCCGACGTTTTAGTTGGGACGGCAGGGAACGCCCAAAAAATTAGTGATCTTACTCTTTAAGATGGAGAATAAATGGTTGTCTCATTTTGATGAAAGAAATTTTTGGCAGTTATTCTGTGTTGTGAGGTACGCTCGAGTGCGGTTTTAGCTGAATATTGTGGCGTTCAATGTTGAATTTTCAGCATTATAGAATAGACGAAAGTATTTTTTGATGGATCTGCAAACTAACAAACTAGGAAATGTTAATCGCTTATTATTTAGTACTTTTGTTTACAATATGCGGTTAAACTTATTCCTTTTTGTATTTATTGGTAGTTTTTCATTGCTTCATGGGCAGGATACAATTCGCATTTATTTCGAATTTGGAAGTTCAAAAATCAGTTATGAATCGGAACAAGTATTACGAGATCTTAAAAATACGTTTGATTTACATTCGGTTGAGCTGGTAGAATTTACGGGATATGCTGATTCAATCGGGAATTTAAAATCTAATTTACGACTGTGTGAAAAACGAGCAAAAAACGCATATAATGTTTGTCAAGGGGACTTTAAACCAACTGTTGAGGTACAAATTTTCGCAAAAGGGGAGGGTACAAAAGTTAATCTTGACGAAAACCGCCGGGTTGAAATTGTACTGCATTATGACGAAATGAAGGAAAAGGAAGGGCCTCTTGAAATCATTGAAAACATGAATCCACGTTGCTTTTTTGTGGATTTTGAAGCCTTACAATTTTGCAACTTGCGTGAAATAACAAAAGGGCGAAAAAAATATGTTTATATTGAAGCGCTTGACATCGGTTTATTTACTGAACGCGAACACTATTACGCCATTCGCAATAATTCGGGTAAAGTTACCATTCAGCGACTAAGGTGGAAGAAAAAAGTAACTGGAAAATTGTGGTGGCGAAAAACACGCTACGTTGCATTTATTCCAAAAGAAAGTTTCGATAGATTTCAATTTTTCACCCTTGAAGATGCGCCGTGTACAGGTTGTAAAGAGAAAATTTTAACAAAAGACACTCTTATCATGAATGTTGCGAAGTTTTATACCGATTATTTTTTATTGACCAATATGCAAGCAAAGCAACGTTTTATTGACCAAAACCAGTTAAAAGTGCGTGTGCCAAAAGAATATGTTGATTTGAATGAGACTTATTATTTTACTGGGAACCCAGGCGGTATCGTTGAATGGACAACTCGTGATTTTGGATCAAAGAATAAGAATTATTATTTTGCTGACATTGAATTATATAATGGGAAAATGCCCGAAATTCAGCACCTATATTCCACGACAGTTTGTCTTAATACATCGACATGGAAAGATTGGAATGCAAGGCCTTGGTATTGCGGTTTCGTGAATGATCGTGGTAATGCAATTAGGAATATTTTATCCATCGACCCGGGTGTGTTTTATCATAACGATAGTCTTGTAGGTTATTTAGCTCTAGGAGTTAATTATATTGATGATCATAGTTTTAGCTTTCAGGCCGGTATAAATACACATGCTAGCTTATATGCCGCTGCTAACTATAGATTCAACCTTTTGTCCTTTCGAATGCGTGCCTTAAGTATCCGTGATAATTGGGTAGATCCTTTTGAACTAAACATGAGTTCGTTTGCAAATACTATTGTCAGTCCTTATGTGGGGCTTGATACAAAAACGAGTTTTAACCAAGGTTACCAATCTTTTTTTGAAGCCAATGTCAATGCAGGTTTTCTTGTTAGATTACCTATTAGAAATTGGGTGGGCGATTTTTTTATTCAAGGCGGCGTTTCGTATGATTTTTTACAGAGGATCAATACGCAGGCCTATGGCTATGGCCAAATAGGGGTGAGATTTTATCCTCCGTTTTTGTATCATTGAAGACAGAAATGGGCGGGTAATAAAAGATGTGATTAAGTTCATCTTGATTCAACTATCTGTCATTACGTAAGGAACACAATTTTCCGTTTTTTCCAAAATAAGCGATGTAATCTCCCCTTGAAATTTTTTGCCTACCAAACTTTGTCCCGTCCAAATGATTTTACACTAATTTATTTAATGATCTAAAAAACAAGCATCTAATTTTATTTCGAGTTTTTGAATAGGGGTGAAAAAGGGATAAAGTGTCTCCTCAGCAGAAACATGAAATAAAATGAAAACAAACTATAGTTTACTGGTATTGAGCTTACTTTTTTTTGGATTAATTGGCTCAACTCAAACCCAACTTACCCAAACGGTACGTGGTACCTTGTTGGATGCTGATTCGAAACTCCCAATTATTGGCGCGAAAATCGTGTTGGTGGATTCTAATCCGTTTAAAGGCGGAATTACCAATGAAAATGGCGATTTTAGAATTGAAGGCGTTCCGGTTGGTCGCGTTGCTTTGCGCATTACCTCGTATGGTTATTTAGAAATTACCTTGCCGAGTGTGTTGGTGGAGTCAGGAAATGAAAAAATTCTCCAATTGGAAATGACGCCCGATGTAAAAATTTTGGATCAGGTGGAAGTGACTTCGCAAAAAGATAAATCTGAAACCATTAATAAAATGGCGACGGTAAGTGCCAAATCGTTTACGGTGGAAGAAACGAACCGATATGCAGGTTCACTAAACGATCCTGCGAGGATGGTGTCTGGATTTGCAGGCGTAACGGGCAATGCAGAAGGGGACAATGATATTGTGGTGAGGGGAAATTCGCCGCGTGGTATTTTGTGGCGGTTGGATGGAATTGATATTCCGAACCCCAACCATTTTTCGAATAACGGGGCTACGGGTGGACCAATTAGCGCTTTAAATGGCGCGGTTTTGGCCAATTCGGATTTCTTTTCGGGGGCTTTTGCGCCTGAATATGGCAATGCGCTTTCTGGAGTGTTTGACGTTAAAATGCGGGAAGGGAATAATGAGAAAAGGGAATATTCTTTTTCTGTAGGCGCCTTAGGAATTGATGCTTCTATTGAAGGGCCTTTTAGAAAAGGGTATCGCGGTTCGTATTTAGTGAACTACCGCTATTCATCCGTTGGGTTGCTAGACAAAGCGGGTTTACTCGATTTTGGTGGAGTGCCTATTTACCAAGACGGGGCGTTTAAGTTTAATTTCCCCACGAAAAATGCGGGATTATTTACTCTGATTGGTTTTGGTGGGATCAGTCGAATTGACCAAACAAACGAAGATTCATTAAATATCACGTATGAAAAATACTCGTTTAGGGCAAATTTGGGGGTGGGTGCCCTTAAACATACCTACATCGTAAATCCCAAATTGTACTTTAAAAGTTATGTGACTTATACCACCTCGTACAATGGGGGAGAGGGGCAAACTTTAAACAATGACAGTATTTTTTATTTGAGTGCTCGCGAGGGTTCGACAGATGATAAATTTAAAATTCAGACGATTGCGAATTATAATTTATCTAGAAAAAATAGCTTTCAATTAGGCGCTACGTACACACGAATGTTTTATAATTTTTTCTTTGAGCATGATTATGATGATGAAGATGGCGTTTTAAAACGATTCACAGATTCGAAAGGGAAAGCGGATGTGATTCAATCTTTTATAAGTTGGAAATTTCGAATTACCAACGACCTGACCTTAATTTCAGGAGCGCATTTTACACAATTTTTGCTCAATAACCATGCTGCTCTTGAACCACGCGCCGCGATTAAATGGGAACTTGCTCCGCGGCATTCTATTTCGGCGGGTTTTGGATTGCACAGTCGTTTAGAATCGCCATCGGTTTATTTGTACAACGAATTACAATCTGACGGAACCTATAAATTCCCCAATAAAAACCTTGATTTGAGTAAAAGTGCACATTATGTGGTTGGATATGGATTTAGAGTAAGTGAAAATCTTCATTTTAAAACGGAAGTTTATTATCAACAACTCTATAATATTCCGGTGGCAAAAGAAGCATCGAATAATTTTAATTCTTTAAATTTTTCATCAGGCGTTCCAGATTTTGAATTGATTAATACTGGGAAAGGCAGAAATTTTGGAACGGAATTAACCCTTGAACGTTTTTTCCAAAATAACTTTTATTACCTCGTGACAGGTTCCTTATACAAATCGCTTTATACCACCAAAACGGGAGAAGAAAAAGGAACTCGTTTTGATGCAGGCTTTGCAACGAATGTTTTACTTGGAAAAGAATTTCAATTTGGACAAAAAAAGAACAATAATAAAACATTTGGGATCAATACAAAAGTGTCCTTAATTGGCGGAAATCGTTATACACCAATCGATTTGCAAGCTTCGCGAAATGCGGGATACGAAGTTCGGGACGTAACCCAACAATTTGAGTTAAGAGGGGACAATATCTTTTTCTTAAACCTTGGATTGAACTATCGTTGTGATATGCAACGTGCCAGTCATTCGTTTAAAATTGACATTCAAAACCTTACCAACCACAAAGCAGCGGTAAACGAATATTACAATAGCCGCTCGCAACAAATCGAAAAGAGTACGCAATTGTCCATTATTCCAAACATTATTTACACCATTAAATTTTAATTTATGAAACGAATTTTAGTTCTTACCTATCTCACCTTCAGTGCAATTAACTTTGCGCAAACCACACAATTGTCTAGCGATAATTCTACTGATTCGACCAAAAACAGACCAGGTCAAGTTAGTTTTTTTTACCCAGTTGGTTCGAACGGGATTGAATCGCCAAATTATAGTTCAAA
>JADZFJ010000559.1 GCA_020849935.1 Crocinitomix sp.
ACATCAAAATTCATCCCGTAAATTCCTACAATAAAGGTCAGAGGTAAGAAAAACGCCGAGAAAATGGTTAAAAGTTTCATGACATCGTTATTTTTTTGCGAGGTCACCGATAGATAGGAATTTAAAATTGTGTGAGAATCTTCGATAATTTCATCGTATTGGAGTAAATAATTGATCACCGTCTCTTTCAAATCTTGAAGATTCGAATCTAATTCAGGTTTTACCGTCAACTGATTTAAAACACTTTGTGTTAGAAACAATACTTTTTTAGCAATTCGTGCTTTCGCCTTTTGGTAGTACAAGGCTTCAATTGAAATTACGCGCCCATTTTTTAAGAAGATTAAGCGCTCAAAATCATCCATTTTTGCTTTTTGAACCTCGAGTGGTTTATCATACGATGCCAACATGAGTTTAAAAATATCTAACATTAAGGCCTCCGCATCTTCATGATCCGTTTTTACGTTGGTTAAAAAATCAAATGAGGAACGATGAATGGTAATTAGCTGATTTTCTTTTAAAAAGAATGAAATTTTGCTCGATAAACCACCCACCGAGCGAATATTGGCATTAGGTGCCGCTGTGTATGCCCTCAAGATCACAAAGGTATATCCCTTAAATTGTTCAATTTTAGGTAAATGCCCGTGCTGAACTGTATCACCTACTACGTTCATATCCAATTCCAAGCCACTAGTCACTTTCTCCAATTCAGCCTGATCTGGATGTTCAAAATCAATCCAATCAAAGTTTGCGAAATTCGATTCCTTCATTGCCATTTTAAGCCATAATTTGTTTATACCAACGCCTTCAAATATAATACTCGAAAGGTAATACATTTTTACAAATTCGGACGACTAATCGTTTATTGTAACTACTTAAATTCTTGAAAAACCTTAGTTTATTTCTAGCAAACAATAAAATGTAGCGACAAAATAAAGCTGTTAAAACCACTGAAAGCACTATATTTGCATTGTATAATTTTAAGAAGACCAGTGCCAAATTCAACATCACATACAGAACACCCTTCAGAAATTGATCAATGTATCAAAACATTAGCTAGTTTACTCGACGATACCAATCAACTTTATGACCTACCTGAAGAAAAGCGTGTGGCGTTGATGAAATTAGCTGGACAACTTTCACGACCAGACAAAGAAGAACAAGACAAGCGCCGAAAAAATTATAAAAAAGCAGAGGAACGTAAAAATCGAGAACGTGACAAACATGCAAGAAAAAATACTGGAATTCGATCAGCGAGAGAATCTGAAATTTTTATTGCTCCAAAATTCATAGAAGGACCAAAAGAAGAATCGACAAAAAAACTCCAAAGTCCACGAAATTGTTACGTTTGCAAAGCAGAATATGTTGACCTTCATCACTTTTACGACGCCATGTGTCCTACCTGTGGCGATTTTAATTATGCAAAGAGATTTCAAAATGCTGATTTATCAGGACAAGTTGCAGTGGTGACGGGTTCACGATTAAAAATTGGTTATCATATCACTTTAATGCTGTTGCGGGCTGGAGCAACAGTGGTTGCAACCACACGTTTTCCTGTCGATTCGGCATTGAGATTCGCTAAAGAAGAAGATTTTGATCAATGGAAAGACCGACTCCATGTGCACGGCCTGGATTTACGTCATATTCCAAGCGTAGAAATATTTTGTAATTATATCGAATTAAAATATTCGCGATTGGATATCTTAATCAACAATGCAGCACAAACGGTGCGAAGACCAGCAGGCTTTTTTAAACATTTAATGGAAAAAGAAGAAATGCCATTTTCTTCACTTCCGCTGGATGCACAGACCGTTTTACGTGAGCATCAAGATTGTTTGATCGAACTCCAACTTATTTCCAACCGAACATTGGATCAATCAAATTTGCCGGTGACTTGGCACGGAAATGAACCTGGAATTGGATTAAGAGCGTCTGCGCAACTTTCTCAAATTCCCTACACGTTTGATAATTCACTCGCTGCAAGTGAAGTATTTCCAGAGGGTAAATTAGATGCCGATTTGCAACAAGTCGATTTAAGATCAACCAACAGTTGGCGATTGAAATTAGGAGAAATCGAAACCCTTGAAATGATCGAAGTTCAATTAGTTAATTCGATTGCTCCATTTGTGCTTTGCAATCGACTTTCAGTTTTAATGCGGAAAGAAAACACTGGTAAGAAACACATTATCAATGTTTCAGCAATGGAAGGTAAATTTCACACCTTCAAAAAAATTGCGCGACATCCACACACAAATATGGCAAAAGCAGCCTTAAATATGCTTACGCACACGGCCGCAGCTGACTTCGCAAAAGATGGATTATTCATTAATGCCGTGGACACCGGATGGGTCACAGATGAAGATCCAATCGCTCTTGCAAAACACAAACAAGAAGTGCACGATTTTCAACCGCCATTGGATATTGTGGACGGAGCCGCTCGCGTACTCGACCCACTTTTTGACGGAATCAATACGGGAAAACATTGGTCTGGAAAATTTTTAAAAGATTACATGCCAATTAGTTGGTAAAATTTAATAGAATACTTTTTCACTTTTTTTTGAAAACCAAGAACAATACCTGTTTTCGTCTGTTAACAGATACGATGAATTAATTTTTGTTAAAAAATAGTTCAAGTTTAAAAAATTGACAAGGATCTGATTGAATTTAAAAGTCAACAAATTATCTTTGCACCGATTTCGAAAGACTGAACGTACCAAAAAATGAAAATACGAAGAGGAAATAAGGTTTTATCTTTACTGCAAACGAGTATTTTGTTTGTAGTAATAGCATTGATCACATTTCTTTCGTCTGATTCACTCCGTTTCTCCGAAAAAGAGTTAAAAACGTCAACTGAAACAGAAGTCGTTGA
>JADZFJ010000560.1 GCA_020849935.1 Crocinitomix sp.
CCGTTTTTCCATTCAATTCGGGTTTCATGAAGGAAAAAGGGGAGTTACCAAAATCAAATCCTTCTACAATTTTCCCCATACGTTCGGCACCAACCATATAACCTTTGTCTTTATACGCTTGCGCCTCTTCGATCGTTGAAACAGGAATAATGCCTTGCACACCGTGGTGAAAAGCGGTACAAATTGCTGAGGTAGCCCTCAAAACGTCAATGACGACGATTAAATCAAATTCATCCTTAAATAAAGGAAATAAAAATGGGCTGAAGCAAACTTCAATTTTTTTACGTTGGTCAAGATCCTCCATAATTCGAAAATACGAAAAAAACACGTCGAAAAAACGTGCGGATAAAATTTGTTAATCTAAATGCATAAAATCTTTCTTCGCCAAAAGCTCATCTTTCGATTCTCGCACGTCTTTATCATCCACGCAACAATCAACTGGACAAACTGCAGCACATTGTGGTTCGTCATGAAAACCAACACATTCAGTACATTTATTGGGAACAATGTAATAAACATCCATATCCACAGGCTCGTTATCTTGATTGGCATCCACTACTTCGCCTGAAGGTAAAGTTACCTTACCCGTTAACGATGTTCCATCGGCGTATCGCCACTCAGCCCCCCCCTCATAAATTGCATTGTTTGGACATTCTGGTTCGCAAGCCCCACAATTAATGCATTCGTCGGTAATTATAATTGCCATTGTCGTTTGTTTACATTCATTATCTTTGCAAATATAAACTGTCTCATGATGATTTTGTTCCAAAAAGTTAAAATTTTATCGAATTTGGGTAATATCCTTCAATCTATCTCAAAGGATGAAAAATGGCCTGGTACTAAAATTGGCATTAACGAACAAGAATATCTTGATTTGGTGGAGTTGGTCAATACCGTGCATATCTACAATGGTTGGTTTACCCCCCAAGCAGTAAAGCGTTCATTTGCAGGAATTAGCTCTTGGTTGGATGAAGAAAAATTGTTGGACTGGTTAGATGCTTATCCATTGCCTGTAAAATCGCCAAAAACAGTTGCCTTAATTATGGCTGGAAATATTCCGTTGGTTGGTTTTCATGATTTTTTGGCGGTGTTTTTAAGTGGACATAAGGCCTTGATTAAATTATCATCCGACGATAAACATTTGTTGCCCGCGCTCATTAAAATTATTTCGCTTTTCGATCCTAGCATTTATGAGGTCGTTGAGATCAAAGATTTTAAGTTAGCCAATTTTGACGCGGTGATCGCCACAGGGAGTGATAATTCTGCCAACTATTTTCTTTCTTATTTTGGAAAATATCCCCATTTAATTCGTAAAAATCGAACATCTGTCGCCATTTTGACGGGTCGAGAAACCAAGGAAGAGTTGGTAAACCTTGGAAGTGATGTATTTACTTATTTTGGCTTGGGATGTCGAAATGTTTCGCAAATCTGGCTCCCTGCTGAATTTGATATAAACCTTTTATTCGAAGCTTTTTACGAGTATAAAGAAATCATTAATCACAACAAATACGCAAATAATTACGACTATAATAAAGCCGTCTATTTATTAAATTTGGAGAATTTATTGGACAATGGATTTCTCTTGGTCAAGGAGGACAATAAATTGAATTCACCGCTTGGTATGTTGCATGTGATGCGCTATCAATCGTTGAATGAATTCAGAATGTATGTTGCTGAAAATCACGAAAAAATTCAGGTGGTTGTTGGAAAAAATTATTTACCCTTTGGACAATCTCAACTGCCTGGGTTAACGGATTATGCGGATGGGGTGGACACCCTAGATTTTTTGAGTAAATTGTAAGATTTTCAAAATTTGGTATTTGCCAAAGCACTGTTTCAACTTTAAAACGTTATTGGTATTACACTTTTGCATTTTGTCGATAAATGTGTATAATTCGTGTGTAAAATTCGAGGGTTCAATAGGTGTTTGCGATCGCTATTCGTATATTTGTCCTTTCGTAAAGATTGAAATAAATGGGAAAGATTAAGTTTGGAACGGATGGTTGGCGTGCAATAATTGCAAAGGATTATACAGTTGATAACGTGGCTCGTGTGAGCAAAGCAACCGCCGAGTGGTTATTGCAAAATTTTGACAAACCAAGTGTGGTTATTGGACATGATTGTCGTTTTGGTGGAGCACTTTTTGTGGAAACTGCCATCAAAATTTTTATTTTAAAAGGAATTAAGGTATATACCACTGAAAAAGGTTTTGTGTCAACACCAATGATTTCTTTAGCTACACGCGTTTTAGAGGCTTCAATTGGTGTGGTAATTACTGCCAGTCACAATCCACCTGATTATAATGGATTTAAATTAAAAGGTTCGTTTGGTGGACCTTTGTCTCCAAAAGAAGTGGATGAAATTGAATCGATGATTCAAAATGAAAATGAAATAAATTTGGATATTATTTCAATTGACAAAGCCAAAAAAGAAGGGTTGATTCAATTGCGTGATTTTGAGCAAATTTACATCGATCAAGTTGAACGTGTGTTTGATTTGGAATTGATTAAAAACTCAAATTTTGGATGGGCTTACGACGCAATGTATGGAGCTGGTCAAAATGTGATGAAACGTTTATTGCCAGAGATCGCATTTTTACATTGCGAATATAATCCATCCTTTTATGGGCAAGCACCTGAGCCAATTCACAAGAATTTGCTCGAGTTTTCTGCGCTTTTAAAAAATAACGAACACTTGCATTGTGGTTTAGCCACCGATGGGGATGCTGACCGAATTGGTTTGTATAATTCGACAGGTGAATTTATTGATTC
>JADZFJ010000561.1 GCA_020849935.1 Crocinitomix sp.
GAATTATAATTTTACGATTGGGAAAGAGCATTTTTTTTCAAAAATTGGAAAAACTTTTGGGTTTAAAGACATCGAATTTGATAACCCCGAATTTGATAAAATTTTTATGCTTAAATCGGATGATGAATCACGCTTTAGAATATTGATGAATTATGAGCTTCAGAATGATTTAATGGAACTACATGTGCAGCTAAGAGGAAATATCGTTAACTCACCCGGTCAACTCGAATACACAATTTTAGGGGGCTTGGATAAAGAAGCGAGGGTAGAGGAATTGGAAAAGGTGGTGGCGTTTATGGTAAAAATCCTGAATCGATAATTTCTTTGCCATTCGAGTTGGCATCACCCAAAAATCAGGCAATTATATCCAAGAATGGTCTAAATTTTATTGATTGATTTTTTTGCAAAAAACACAATAAATTTCATACCTTTAGAGAAAGACATTTTTATGAAATCGATCACTAAATCAATCGTAGCTTTAAGTCTCTTAGCAGGTTTTTTTTCTTGCACTAAAACCTATACCTGTGAATGTTTTACAAGTGGTAAAACGTATAGTTTAGAAAGCACATCTAAACAAGGTGCAATCACTGCCTGCAACGAATACGAGGTTGACATCTTTAATGGAAATTGCGAATTGCGGTAAAACGTGTTTTAATTCATGGTTGTCTCCCATCTTTTTTCCGTAGTAACAGGAAATAACAACCGGATTAAATAAAATGGATACCAAATTTGGTGAACCATCAGAACGAAAATATGGGTGGGTTTTTGGAAAACAAAAGTGGTACTCGCTATGATTTCGGCTAAAAATTTAATGGCTAGTGGAATTAGAAAAAGTGGTTCTACCCAAACCAATCCTAACGAAATTAACCCCGCAAATTGCACCGCAATCAATAAAATCAATGAAAAGCTTGTGGTAGGTTGTAAGAGTGAACCCATTTTACCAAACCATCGTTTTCGTTGTTGAACAATGGCATTTAAATTGGTTGGTGCATCTGTTTTTACTGAAAGTCGCCAATTGGAATAGGCTAAAACTGATTTTTTTTCGCTTAACATGGCTTTTAATAAAAATAGATCGTCGCCCGAAGGAATTTCATAATCAGTGCGTTTTGGGTCTACTTCCAAAAAACTGGCTTTGGAAAAAATCAAATTTGGGCCATAGCAAAATACTGGATTTTTCATTGCTGCCGCACCAAATCCCAAGGTTTGCATGTACGCGAATTCAATGGAGGAAAGTTTTCCGATCCAAGTTTTAGAGCGCATTTGGACCGGTAATATCACCAAATCAGCTAAAGGTAACGTGGTTAAATAGGTTAAATATTTTTTTGAAAAGGAGATATCTGCATCCCAAGTTAAGATATGAGGATGCGCTGCTATTTTTACGCCTTCCAATAGCGCATGTTTTTTACCTTTTTTACCTTGATTTGGGATGAGTTGATGCAAAATTTTAAGTCGTTTCATCAATAAATCCACCGTTTTATCGGTTGAATGATCGTTGATAAAAAGGAGTTCAAAATTGGTGGAAGGTTTGACTTTATTGAGGGAACGAATAAGTTTGTTGATCCGTTTTTCTTCGTTGTGAAAAGGAATTAGGATGGTAATTTGATTAACTGAGTTTTGTTTTGGGATTTTATAATTGGTGCGGGTCAACAAAAATAGAACCACTGCGGTAAGAAATTGAAGGCAAACGATTGAAATACAGATAAGAAGTAGTGTGTTCACCATTCAACGATTTACCAATGAATACCAATTTTACCCTTCGAATTTCGGGACTCTAATAATTCGTGGGCTTTTCCTATTTCTTCGGCAGGGAAAATTTTCTCGACATGGGGCTTTAACTGTCCAGCTAAAACCATTTCAGTCACCATTTTTAAACACCTATTTAATGTTTTTGGACGGTTGTCCCCAATTTTTAGCATATTCACCCCCACAATTGATTTCGAACGCATCATGGTGCCGATTGGAATCACTAAGCCCATTTTACGAACAAAATTTAAGGTGGAGAAAATCCCCCAACGTGTACCCGATAAGGCGGCGCCTCCAAATAAAACCAATCTCCCGCCAGATCCTAACAAGGCAAAATCTTTTTTAAAGGTCTCACCAGCTATGGGATTAAATGTCACGTCTAAACGATCCGCTCCTAATGCTTTTTGCAAGGTTTCGGCATAGTTTTCTTTGCGATAATCAATCACCACATCTGCACCTTGTTCGCGCATGTAGGTTAATTTATCTTCCGAACCTGCCGTCGCATAAACGGTGCATCCTTTTAATTTACATAATTGAATCAATGCTGTGCCAACTCCACCGGCACCAGCATGAATCAATACCTTATCACCTTCAAATAAATTGGTGATTTCGTAGGCCATATAATAAGCGGTAACGTATTGTGTGGCGATACACAAAGCTGTGCCAACGTCTAAATCTCCAATTTCTACAAAACCTAATTCTGGGGTAACGACATATTCGGCATAGCCGCCAAATCGCGTAAAAGCAACTACCCTTTTACCTATATAATCGGAAGAAAGCTCTTTGCCAACCGCATCAATAATTCCAACTACTTCGTAACCCAATACGGAGGGAATTGGTGGTGCTTCGCGGTATCGCCCATTGCGTGCCATGACATCGGCATAATTTAATCCAAAAGCTTCTACCTTGATTCGAACTTCATGGTCACCTGGCGTCAACAACGGAGTTTCTCGAATTTCAAATGCTTGATTGGCGGCACCATTTTTAATCAAATAAATTGCTTTCATCTCTTGGATTAATTGGATTTTCCCTCAATCACCACCACAAATTCACCTTTAATTGGATGATTGGTAAAATGGGCATGTAATTCGGCTGCTGTACCTCGCACAGTTTCTTCAAACTTTTTAGAAATTTCTCGTGAAATTGAAATTTTACGGTTGGGCTCAAAATGTTCTTGAAATTGCGCCAAGGCTTTTAAAATTCGATGAGGTGATTCGTATAAAACCACCGTCCGTTCTTCTTGAGCAATTTGTAAAATTCGGGTTTGACGTCCTTTTTTTGTTGGCAAAAATCCTTCGTACACAAATTTTTCACAGGGAAAACCAGAATTTACAAGGGCAGGCACAAAAGCCGTTGCACCTGGCAGACAATCTACTTCAATTCCTTTTTGAACGCAGGCACGAACAAGCAAATAACCTGGATCAGAAATAGCAGGCGTTCCTGCATCAGAAACCAAGGCGTAATTTTTCCCTTCTTCTATTTCATTGACAATCCGATCGACAGTTTTGTGTTCGTTATTTAAATGGTGTGGAATTAATTTGTTCGAAATCTCATATTTCTGAAAAAGATGCATGGTTGTACGGGTGTCTTCGGCCAAGACGGCATCCACTTCTTTTAAAATTCGGATCGCCCTAAAAGTCATGTCCTCTAGGTTTCCAATGGGGGTTGGTACTAAATATAATTTGCCCATTAGTTCAACCTAACTTCGTATAATTTCGACCACCACTTTCCAGTTAAGTAGATTTTTTTTGTTTCAGGATGATAAGCAATCCCATTTAAAACATCATTTCCCGGCTCTTTTGAATCCAACATTAAAGTCGTACAATCTATATAACTTAACACTTTTCCAGTTGCTGTGTCGACTTCAACAAGACGCGTGTCGGTGTATAAATTCGCAAATAATTTACCGTTGATTAATTCAAGTTCATTTAACAAATCCACATTCGATTCATTGTCGTACACCGTAATTTTTTTCACTTCGGCAAATGTTTTTGGATCGCGCCAAACAATTTCATCTGAACCATTTGACATCATTAAATACTTGCCATCGTTGCATAATCCCCAACCTTCGCCAATATAGGTAAAGGTTTTGATGAGTTTAAAATTCATATCATACACGTAACACAACTCCGATTTATAAGTGATTTGATAAATAGTATCGTTTAAAATGGTGATTCCTTCTCCAAAAACAGATCCTTCTAAAGCATGCTCTCTGATTTTCATTCCACTGGTCAAATCTACTTCTGCTAAAACGGATTGATTGTATTGTCCCGTACCTTCAAATAATTTGCCTTTATAAAATTCTAACCCTTGCGTATAGGATGTTTTTGCGTGGGCAAATGTTTTTACAATTTCGGCCTTTCTTTCGATTGGTGTTATGTCTGAAAAGAAAATCACTTTGCGACTTTCTTGGGCGATTTCCCCTTTAGCATTTTTATACTTGATGGTGATGTTGGTAGGTCCTACTTGTGAATTTGTTGTGGTTGGAATCGTTATCGTCTGGGCAGAAATAGGGAGATTTTGTGCAAAAACAGAATCATTCACATAAACAGAAAGTTCTGAAATTCCTTCTGTGTTATTAACGCCAATTTGTAATAAAATGGAATCGCCAACTACGTATTGTTGCTCATTCATGGGTGCGGTAATTTGCACAGGAATTGGAGGAGTGGTCACGATAATATCTTCTGGATCTTCCGAATCGCCCTTACAACCAATCAAAACGACCGACACTAAAATACTGAGCGCGCCAAGTTTAATAATCTTTTTCATTCATTAAAATTTTTGGATCATGTCCATTAATACTTGTTTTTTTCGGGTAGATACAGGAATTTTAGTCCCATCTTTCAGAAAAATATAACCATCCGATTTGGTAAATCCCTTAATAAATTTCACATTGATTAAATGCGATTGATGTACACGAATAAAATCATGATCGGAAAGTAACTGATCAAATTCTTTTAGGGTTTTGGTGACCAATAATTTGGTGTCATCGGTAAAATAAAACATGGTATAATTCACCGATGATTCGCAACGAACAATTTCCGCTACTTGAACAATGTGAATTTTATCCAAGGTGTTTAAAGCGATTCGTTTTGGATGATTTAAATTCTCTTTTAACAAACTAATTCGTTCACTGGCTTTTTCCTGGTGTTCAACCCGATTCACCGCCTCCATTAATTCGTCTGGATCGATTGGTTTGAGTAAATAATCAACCGCGCTGAATTTAAAAGCCTTGAGGGCATATTCATCCGAAGCCGTTGTAAAAATTAGTTTGAAATTTTTTATGGGTAAGATTTCTAACAAATCAAACCCCGAACCATCGTTCATTTGGATGTCCAAAAAAACTAAATCTGGTTTTAATTCGTTGATACATTTTGCACCCGTCACCACCCCTTCTGCTTCACCAACCACTTCAATACTTGGGCAATAATTTTCTAAGTCGGATTTTAAAACCGCACGTGCTTCAGCAATGTCGTCAATAATGATGGCGCGAATCATAAGTTGCGTTTTATATCGCGTGGATCGATTTCATTGTGCGTCACACTGTACACACATTTTCCATCCTTCACAATTAATACTTGTGGCGATTCGTGGATGACAGATAAATCTGCAGCGATTAGATTGGATAAATGACGATACGCAATTAAATCCAAATAAACAGGTAAAGCCGCTTCTTCAGAAATATCCCACTGACTTTCGATGCGATGTAAAGCCATGGCACTGATTGAACAGCGGGTGCTGTGTTTGAAGAAAACGATTGGTTTATCAAAAGATTCTTTCCGAATCAATCGGGTAAGCGTTTCTTCATCCTTGAGCGGAAACCATTTTATTTTGGGAACCTTTTCTTCCCTATTTTTAAATCCAAAAAGTCCCATTAGAAAGCTGATTTAAATTGAGCTAAAAATCGTACGTCATTTTCAGAATATAAACGCAAATCGCCCACCCTGTATTTAAGTTGGGCAATTCGTTCGATTCCCATTCCAAAGGCAAAGCCGGAATAAATTTTTGGATCGATGTTAGCAGCTTCTAA
>JADZFJ010000562.1 GCA_020849935.1 Crocinitomix sp.
AAGTGCTAAATTGGCTCTTTAAAAAAGCACACAACTTGACCATCGCTATTTTAACTGGGTTTTTAGTAGGTTCGTTAAATAAAATTTGGCCGTGGAAACAAGTGTTGGAATACCGTATCAAACATGCTGGCGAGCCCAATGAAGAAATGATTCCGGTGGTTGAAAAAAACATTTCTCCTGCAAGTTTCACATCTATTGCCAACGAACCAAATCATTTGCTCGCGGCTTGCCTTTTGGCCTTGTTCGGAGTAGCACTGATTATTGTGCTTGATAAGGTGGGCAATAAAAAAGAAACGAAATAATTAAAACCATTCTTGAACTCCTAAACGGTTAATTTTACTCAATCGTTTAAATTCCATTGACTGCCTTTCAGAAAGACAGGATGATTTAGGTTAAATTTAAGTTTTTTAAAGCAACCCCTCATTTTAAATTTCGTTTATCTATTAGTTAAGTTTACGTCAATTGAACTTGAATATGTGGTATAATATTCGTAGTTTTGAAGGACAAATTTGACCTAATCAAATTAATTAGTGCATGAAATTTATTAAAAAAATATTCTTTACAATCTTGATTTTAACGCCTTTTTCAAGTGCATTAAAAGCCCAAGTTTGTATTCCAACATATTCAACTGTATGTTTTAGTATGTCAACTTATGACGTTATTGACAATTTTTGGACCACGGGTGGAATTACCAATATTACCAATATGGACACCGATTGTTCGATGTTGCCAGACAACTACACCTACACAGGGATGGCGGTAACAGCGTGTATAGGAGAAACGGTTGAAACCAATGTGCAATGTCAAGTGGATGAATACATTCAAGGATTTGCAATTTGGATTGATTGGAATCAAAATGATATTTTTGAGTATGTCGAAAAGGTTTATTCCTCGCCAGATGCCAGTGATGCAGTTTATACAGGTACTTTTACCATTCCTGGCACTGCCACTATTGGAGAAACTTATAATATGCGTGTTCGTTCAGAATTTGCAACTGCCGGATCTGGCATAGACCCTTGTGATTTGCAAACATTCGGAGAAACGGAAGATTATTTGGTAATTATTGGTACCTGTAATCCGACTATTTGTGAGGGTGATACCGTTACATTAGATTTAGGTGTTTTACCTCCAGGTGTAATTTCGTATGTTTGGGCGCCTGCAACAGATATTAGTGATCCTTTTGGCGGTCCTTCGGTAGATGTTTGGCCAAGTGATACCACCACTTATACTTGTACCATCACTTCGGTGGATAGCACTTGGGATGTGGCTTATGATGTTTACGTAATTCACGCAGCGAACCCAGATGCTGGGTTAGATGATACGATTTGTCACAGTCTTGTAGCACCTTACCCTTTTGATGCTACGATCGATGTACCAGAATTTACTCTAACGCTTGATTGGGAAATGGAAAGTTTTATCGGAATTGGTGGCCCATCAATCATTTTTTCTCCTGACGATGATGAATTAGCCGCAACGGTAGCTACTACCTTACCTGGAATTTATGAATTTGTCTTGTACACCTCTGATCCAAGTGGATTTTGCCCTGATCAAAGTGACACCGTTCAAATTACTTTTTCGAAACAAACTCATACCACCACTTTTACCCTACCTTCTTGTTTTGGTGATGCAGATGCAACCATTACTGTCACAGGAACGGGTACCTTGCCAACAGCCGAATACAGTGTGGATGGCGGTCTAACTTGGCAAGTTTCTAATGTATTCACAGGTTTGACCTCTGGCACCTACACCGTAAAATCGAAAGATGTATTTGGATGTGAATTTACTTCTACAGTCATTGTCACCGAACCAACGGAAATTGAATTAACCTTATCAAGTGATACCTTGGTTTGTCGAAATGGAACAGCCACGGTAACGGCCACTGCAACTGGTGGAGTTACGTTTACTTACGATTGGAGTATCCCAGGTTCGGATGATATTGGAACACAATCATTTCCTCCTGTGGATAGCCCAACTACTGTAACGGTGGTAGCAACTAACGAATTTGGATGTGAATCTGAAGTAGGAACAATCGTGGTGACGCTGCGTGACCCAATCGTTCCAACAATTTCTGTCAACGATTCGATTTGTCCTGGATTTGAATCAACAACTTCCGTAACGGTCATAGGTGGCGATGGAGATTATGAATATACATGGACTGCAAACGGTGGTGCAATGGCTGAATCAACGCCAACCATTACAACAAATCCTTTAGTGAATACCATTTATTGCGTAACGGTGAACGATGGTTGTGAAACAAGTCCTGTAACGGTTTGTACAGAAACAATTATCAACCCAGTTCCGGTGCCAGCTTTCGTTTCTGATATTACGGCGGGTTGTAATCCAAGTACGGTGAATTTCGAAGCCACCTTATTGCCGGGCGAAGAAGCCACGTGGTCGATGGATGGCATTACTTTTATCGATTATCCAACCGTTTCTCACGAATTTTCAGGCGTTGGATTTTATGACATCTTTTTAGAAATTACCAACGAATATGGCTGCGTGACCAGCATCACCGCAAACGATTATATCGAAATGGTCGACGTGCCTTATCCGAACTTCTTCATTAATCCGAATCCTACCACCATTTTCAACACCTTGGTGACCATGAATCCGAATTTAGAAGGCGATGAATATGATTATTTCTGGGATATGCCAGGAGCGATTCCTGCAACTTCGGAGGAAATGAATCCAACTGTATTTTATCCAGAAGGAATCGCAGGAACATACGAAGTAACCTTAACAGTAACGGATGAGTACGGATGTACCAACAACGTAATCCGATATTTAGAAGTAATCCCAGACGTAATTATTTATGCACCAAACATGTTCACCCCAGATGGTGACAACGTAAACAATTCTTGGAGAATTTACATGGACGGAATTGACGTCTACAATTACAACTGTAAAGTATTTAACCGTTGGGGAGAAATTGTTTGGGAATCGTTTGATGTAACAGGCACATGGAACGGCACCTACGGCGAAAAATTAGTCGAAGACGGCACTTACGTTTGGGTGGTCAATGTAAAAGATCGCTCAACCGACAAAATCCACGAATTTAAAGGAACAGTTTCAGTACTGCGTTAATCATACACACTTACTCTACTTAAAATAAGAGGTTTCATTCGTGAGGCCTCTTTTTTTTGTGCTGTTGGATAATCATTGAAGAACCTATTCCTGCCATCCGCTATAGTTGGCTTACACAAAACATTTCAGATGTGCAGTAGTGAACCAAGTCAAATGGTTGTGTCCTCCGAAGCCTCAGCGAAGGAGGACAAAACATTTCAGTTGTCCGTCCTCCATGTTTTCCTAAAGTCAAAATGGCTTCCGGCGCTTCAATTGTTTTCTGCTGCGCCAAGCTGCCGCTCCTGTCAGGGGTATTGCTTTCGCGGAAATTCATCGTGCATTTGCAAAACCAACCACTAAAATTTAAAATAACACCTTTGGGGTTTGCCATAAACGCCACGTTAAAAACCCAAAACAGGTAGTTGCCTTCTTTTTAAACCAACTAAAAAACTAGGTATTTATACTGTTTTTTACTAAAATTAAATGAGTTACCTTGTGCGCGGATTTTGCGGAGGATTTTAATTATAAAGGGTATGTTTTGCTGATATGATATCCGAAGCTAATATTGTTTTGCGCAGATTGCGAATGCATGGTCTCAAAGTGTACAATTTATTGTTGCGTGGTTTTTTGGTGAATTAAAAATAATTTAAGTAAATAATTAACTTTAGCAATAAATGAGTTATGCATAACCCTTGAATATGACAAACCTAAAAATGAAATAATATGAAATGCAAGGTTCTAGTCAATTGAAATAGATAAATGAGAGAAATAATTAAAATATATTGCGATGAAAGCTGTCATCTCGAAAATGACAACGAGAGAGTAATGGCTCTTGGTGCTGTTTATTGTCCAGCAAGTAAGAAAAATGAAATATTTCAAATGCTTACTGAGCTAAAGAAAAAGCACAATCTTGTTCCGAAAAACAAAAAAAATCAAAATGATAACCGATCGTATTATGAATTGAAATGGAACAAAATCTCATTGGCGAAAATCAATTATTTCAAGGATGTAGTAGATTACTTTTTTGCCGATGATGATTTGAATTTCAGGGTTTTGGTTGTTCCGGACAAATCGAAGTTAGCTTATGAAAAATTCAAACACACGCACGACACATTTTATTACAAAATGTATTTCAGTATGCTCAAAGTAATCTTGAATCCCGACAAGGCACATCACATTTATATCGACATAAAGGACACTAGGAGTAAAGAAAAGGTACACAAATTAGAACAAGTACTGAGAAATGACAAATATGATTATGCAAAAGAAATCATTAAAAAAGTACAGCAAGTTCGTTCTCACGAAGTTGAGTTGATACAGTTAGCTGACTTATTAACAGGTGCTGTGTCATACATAAATCGCGGATTATCTGACAGTAGGGCGAAAAATATTTTAATTGAACATTTAAAACACCGTTCAAAATATTCACTGACAAAATCAACTTTAATACGTGAACAGAAATTCAATATTTTCCTTTGGGAATCCTCAAAATATGGACATACGATATGAATCAAGTAACGACATTAGTATTTCCCGACTTGATTTATTTTGAAGACTACGACGGAAATTTCAAAAGCTATTTTGATGCAGTCTATCGAATATTTTCTTCACATTTCCTAAAGTCTACACCTTACTTTGAAGGAGTTAGAGTTACGGCACCTCGATACCCAGAAGTGGATGGACTCAGTAGAACCTTTTATCACATCACCCATCAAGGTGATAATGAGCAAAATAGAGAACCTGATATTAGACGAATGGAGCGCATCCGATTTCCCAAATTTAAAATTGAAAATCATCCGCATGCTGAACTTTTGATTTGGGAAAAGGAAATGGGAAGAGACATCCGGATTCATATATTGAATGTAAGTGAAAGTTACTTATTAGTTCTAAATAGAAGAAAAGATTACTTGTTATTGTGGACAGCTTTCTACATCGAACATAACCACACATTAAAAAAGAAATTGAAAGATTATGAAGCCTATAAAAAAACCAAAACCGCTTAGGAACGCTAAACGGCTTCTTAACTCCTTTAACACTAACACCCTATTCGGGATGGTTACTGAGATGGGACAAAGGTACGTACTTTTTTCATTTCTGCAAACTTTTTTTAATCTAAAACTAATAACTCCTTGTAAATGAAATAAGAATTAGCTCGCAAAAAGCAAAACAATAGGCTACACCTATAATCACCGCTCGCGCTTTGGTGATTGATCCACAGCTAGTTGGGGATCGAAACATGCAATAGCGCTGTGCCGTTCGTATATCGGTGAAATTTTGAACCGATATTGCACCCTAATAAGTGTGTTTCTACCTAAGTCATTTGCAAAACCAACCACTAAAATTTTAAATAATGGCTTTGTGTTTTGCCTTTAGCGCCATGTTAGCATTCGTCCCCCACACGAATGGATTAGCTGTGCTGAATTTCATTTGACTTCGTCGAACTTCGTTTCGTTTCGTGCGGGAGCGGCTGTTGGATAATCCCGAAAGCATTAAATGTTGACTTGTCTTTTGGTGAGGTGACAAATATTTTAAGTAAATAATTAACTTCGGTACTTAATAAGTAACAACCATTTCTATGAAAATACTGATTATAATTCTCATGATGGCTCCTTTAGCGATGTTTTCGCAGGATACAATACTAATTTCATCAGCGTGTTGGAAAGAATACACGTATGAAAATTTACCTTATTCTGAATCAGAACGTTGTCCATTAATTCTGTGCCCAGAAGGTTCGGTTGTTTGTTACATGAAAGAAGACAAAGAAATTTATACAACGCATGAAGGTTGGCGAAGAACCGCAGACAATCAACTTGAAATAGGGGAGGCTGCTGTGAAATTTTACATCCTTCTGGAAAATGATTCAGAATTGCACTTGCAATCGGTTGAGCACCCCGACTGCAAGATTTATTTAAAAAAATAGAGGAACAAAAACGCATCAACAAAACGGATGTTAACAGCCACTACAACCAAAATACGCTTGAAGGATGACTAATTGTAGTACTTCCACACTCTCCCGACAAGCAAAAATTTGTTTAAAAATGAAAATTAGTTACTTTTTACTGTTTTTAACGATTAATTATTCATCATTCGCGGCGATTAATCGAACACATGAGGCAAAGGACACATTAAAAACACTTCAGGGAGTTTGGGAATTTCAAGGCATAGTGATTCAGCTGGAGTCACCATTTCCTCAAACGTATTATGCAACAGATTTACACATTCGAAATTCTCACTTTCAGATGAATTTAAGCGAAGCTGCTGCTTGCGGTTCTATTCAAGAATGGGAAAATCAGTTACATTTTGTATTTACATGCTCAACATCCCCGCAACATGATACAACAACTAATTCCTGGAAAAATATGGCAATAGTGAGTTTGACAAATAAGGAAATAAAGCTAAGCATGTCTGGTGTAGATTTATCCTATTTTTCAGCAGATTTAAAGGGAATCGGTGATGTTATTTTTGTTTATCATAGGGTAAGGAGAAAGTCGAAACTGCTTAAATAAAAAACATATAAAATTTACCCCGCACCCGTGGATTTCGGCATATTTCCTCACCAAGCTTCCGGTATTCAAAGAAAATGACTATTTTTAAGCAAGCCATTAGCGGGATTATAGAAAAAACAAGATGACCAATTCCAAGAACTCAACTGAACTGCCTTTAACTCATTTACATTCGACAACAGGACGTAACCAATACTAATTTCCAGAATTATAAGAAGTACTAT
>JADZFJ010000563.1 GCA_020849935.1 Crocinitomix sp.
CGCGCTTTCAAGAAATCGAGGAACAAGATCCTGCATTACTGAAAGACATTGATTATTTAAAAAGCAATGCTGGTTTTACGGGTGAATTATTTTTGGGGCATTTGCGGTATGGAACTTTCGGAAGAAACTCGATTGAAAATTGTCATCCCTTTTTAAGACAAAATAATTGGCAAACTCGGAGTTTAATTGTCGCTGGAAATTTCAACCTCACCAACAATGATGAATTGTTTAATCGACTATTAAAACTTGGGCAACATCCAAAAGCGCAATCTGATACGGTCACCGTTTTAGAAAAAATTGGCCATTTTTTAGACGAAGAAAATCATAAATTATACGAACAATATAAACCTGAAGGATTTTCAAACAGAGATATTTATAAACTCATCGGTCAAAATTTAAATATTGGCAAAATCTTACAACGTTCATCTGACATGTGGGATGGTGGATACGCGATGTGTGGATTAATGGGACATGGTGATGCATTTGTTTTGAGAGATCCAAATGGAATTCGTCCTGCTTTTTGGTATGAAGATGAAGAGGTTTGCGTCGTAACATCGGAACGACCAGTGATTCAAACGGCGTTTAACGTGCCAGCCGATCGAATTCATGAAGTAAAACCAGGACACGCCTTAATAATTAAAAAAGACGGACGCATTTTTGAAGAGTTAATTAATGCGCCAAAAGAACTCAAACAATGTTCTTTTGAAAGAATTTATTTTTCGCGCCCTGGTGACAAAGATATTTATGAAGAGCGTAAACAATTAGGAAAATTATTAGTTCATCAAACCATGGAAGCAATTGATGGAGAATTAGATGATGCTGTATTTTCTTATGTGCCAAATACTGCTGAAACATCTTTTTTTGGCTTAGTAAAGGGTTTGGAAAAATATCAAAATCAGATTAAATTTGATTTGATTCGAGAAAAGGGAGATGCAATTTCTGACGAAGAATTACACGAAATCCTAGCAAAACGAACCCGCGTTGAAAAAATAGCCATTAAAGACACCAAATTAAGAACCTTTATTTCGCAAGATGATGGAAGGGAAGATTTAGTGGCACACGTCTATGATATCACCTACGGAACTGTAAAAGAAGGAAAAGACAACTTGGTAGTGATCGATGATTCGATTGTGCGAGGAACCACCTTAAAAAAGAGCATCCTTAAGATTTTAGATCGCTTAAATCCAAAACGAATTGTGATTGTTTCAAGTGCTCCACAAATTCGTTACCCAGATTGTTATGGAATTGACATGGCTAAAATGGGCGATTTTATTGCTTTTGTTGCCGCCATCGAACTCTTAAAAGAAACGAATCAAGCGCATGTAATTGAAGATACATATCGCCAATGCAAAGCGCAGGAGTTACTTCCAAAAGAAAAAATTGTCAACTACGTAAAAAATATTTACGCACCTTTTACCTCACAGCAAGTAGCAGATAAAATTTCGCAGTTGCTGACACCAGCTGAAATGAAAGCCGAAGTTAGAATCATTTTCCAAACGGTTGAAAATTTGCATATAGCATGTCCGAATCATTTAGGAGATTGGTATTTTACTGGCGACTACCCTACTCCTGGTGGAAATAAGGTTGTAAATAAAGCCTTTATTAATTATATGGAAGGCAAAAACGCCCGAGCTTATTAAATCAATCTAATTGATTGAAATCACGCATGACTAAAATGTGAAGGTGAATCTTCACGGATTTTTTACGTCGAAAATTTGACATTAATAATGTATTTCACGGTGAATAAAATCGCCGATCTTGCTTCGATTCATAAAAGATAGCGCTTCGTAGAAAACAAAAAACCCGTTAATATTATTAATTAACGGGTCGTTGATGTATCCCGCTCCCACTAGGATACAATCTAACTAAACAAAAAAATAAACAAATTAAAGTAGGCTGGTTGGTAATTAAAGTGAAGCTACGGATTTAGATGAGATGTTTCTGATTTTCTCGCTAGATGGCAAGAAATTATCGTTTAATTGCACCAATTGAGGTGAATTAAAAATTTCAATTTGCCTTTCGCAAGGATTTATTGCGAATGGTCTTTTTCAAGGTGAAATCGAACCCTATTTTTCCTATCAAAAAGGTCACTAAGATCCAACTTGGGTATGAAAAAAACCTAATCCACAGGAACACACTGACAGACAAGATACTTACCATTGTGATTTGTCCAATTAAATCCCATCTCACCATTTTATTAAAATCAAATTGAACAAATGCACGCGACATATAAAAAGTCATTTTGTCTTTGAGATAATAGGCGAAAAAAACTAAAGGAATTAATAACCATAATTCTTCTTTACTTAATTTCCAAAAATCGGCCAAAAGTATGTCCAATGTAATGTTCTGAACATGTAAAACCAAGGTAGACAAGACGACTATTTCTAGGAAAAACAAACCGGTAAAAGCGACCGCTGAAACAATAAGTATTCCGATTCCAGCCTTTGCTCCATGATATTCACGAACGAATAATGATCTTTTATAAAAGAAGATTTGCGAAACTAAATGATCGATCAAAAAATAAATTCCAATAAGCAAAAGTGACCAATTAAAAACAAAAAAACCGATAATTGGTAATAAAAGTTCTAAAGCATATTGTTGAAAAATAGGATTTCTCAATTTTTGTTTCCAACTCATCTTGTCAAGCGATTCAAGTTATCTTTCGCTAATTTAAAATCTGGGTTTGCTTCGACCGCCTTTGAGTAATTTTTTCGAGCGTTCTCAAGATCACCTTTCGTTTCGTAGGCTAATCCCAAATTGTTATACGCTTGGTAGTACTGCGGATCGCGGATGGTTGCAATGGTAAAAAAATAAATGGCGCTGTCCAAGTTTTCGGTATTCAACAAATGAATATATCCTTGGTTGTAATAGGGATCTGCCCAGGTAGAGTCAATTTTATTTAAGCTTCGGTAAGCAACCAAAGCTTCTTCATTATTTCCACGGGTTTGATGAAACATGCCGACATTATACAAAGCTTCTTGACTTTCTGGAAATACATCTAACGCAGCATTGTAATAATCTAAGGCTAAATCAGATTTTTTTTGATCGTACATCACCCCCATTTCAACATAGGCTGAATAGTAATCTGGATCTTGTTCCACCGTCGTTTGAAAAGAGGATAAAGCTCGTTGCCAACTTTCTTCTCTGCCTGTTTCGTAATAATCAGAACGGTAAATAATTCCTCGCATAAAATAGGCTTCGGCAAGGTTTGGATTAATTCGAAGGGCCTTGCTTATATACATGTCTGCCGTAGCTGAATTGTTTAATAGGGCATAAATTTTACTCATTCCAATCAAAGCTCCGGTATTCATCGTATCACGTTTAATGATATATTCATAATGAAAACGACTGGTATCCAGATTAGTAAGCGAGAGATGAAGATTTCCATACAACAAACGGATGTCAAAATTTAAAGAATCCAAACGGATTCCTTCTTCCATGTCTAATTTTGCTTCAGGCAAATTTCCCTTTCCCAATAAAAATAAGGCTCTTTTGTAACGCAAATCCGAGCTATTTGGATTCATTGCTACTTGATCGTTAAAAAATTTCAAGGAATCAAAGGGGGCAATTGAATCTTTATTACCTGGATTTTCAGCATCCGAAACGTTACTTCCATTACAAGAAGCCATCAAAATTGGAAGTGCCAGTAAAA
>JADZFJ010000564.1 GCA_020849935.1 Crocinitomix sp.
CCCCCAAACCCCGCACCCCTGATTAGTTCGAAAAATAATTGTTTTTTCAGTGGTTCTCATGAATTACTCACTTTATGTTTATTTTTAATGGTGTTCGTGAATCTTTCAGATTTAGCGGAGCTTATTTGAAATGACAGCGCGCCCTGACGATCCCGATCCCCAACGAGTTGGGGACGGGATGTCTGGGGGCCTACAATGAAAAGCAGGAAAAGGTGCCCAAGTAATTATTATAAAATTATCTAAATTCAATTTTTGGATGTTGGACATAGTTTGCCAAATACATTTGTTCGTATTGGCCTTTGGTAGGAATCAGAATGGCTTTTTTATTTAAATCGACCATTTCCATGAGGGTGGTATAGCCAGCGCGGGAAATGATGGTGTCGCTTTTTGCAATTAGTTCTGCCAATTGGGTGGTGGTTGGGTTTGGGTGACAATGAAAACCTGTCACCTGAGCGCCTACAATACAAACGGAGGAGGGGGTGACCGATAATTGTTTTAGTAGTTCTTCTTTAAAGTTTGTTTTTTCAGGTTCGGGGCCTGACAAAATCACCAAATAATCAAAATGGATTGGCAATTGTAATTTTTGAAACCGATTTAGGAGGCCTATACAAACGATGGGGATTTTGAGTTTGGCTTTGGATAATTCACCTGACAACCCTCTGTTTTCGGTGTCAGGCACCCAGCAAACATCAAATTTTTCAACCATTCGACGGAGATTTCTATTGACCATTCGACGGAAATAGGGAATTTGCAAATTTAACTGGTGTGTCACTAAAATCGACTGAATTTTAGGATGATAAAACCCGTATCGATTGTCAGAAATAATTAGATCAACCTTATTGTCCATGACAAAATTGGAAAGCCACTTTTTTTCATTCTTGATGGCTTTTTTAAACTTAAATCCTTGTTGAAACAATTGCCAATAGGTTGATTTTTTTGAATCGAGTTGGATTTCATACCCGCTTAAATCAGCCAATTCTATTTCGGGAAATTCGGCTTTTATAAATTTATTTTGGGCTTGATTGCCTGCAAAAATTAACTGATTTTGTTGATTTTTTAATTGTCGGAGTAAAGAAACTAAACGCGTGGTGTGTCCCATTCCCCAATCCAAAGCGGCAACTAATATCCGTTTGTTGGTTAGATTGGCGGGGGTAGTTAGGTTGATATTTACGTCAGACATTAACCAAATTTACAATAAAATATATAATCATCAAAACACCAGACGCCAATAAAAAGCAGGGAATTCAAAAAGAATAATCGGATCAAAACTAAGTACTAATACTAATTCGTATTAGCGCGTTTTCAAGACCTCGTTAAAAAGATCCAAAGAATATGAAGTCATTGCGCTTAGTGAACAAAGCGCAAATTGGTAGGTATTGAAATTGGTTAGATAGAGGCTTTTAAATACTCTCTATTCATTCTGGCGATGTTGTCCAGTGAAATTCCTTTCGGACATTCAACTTCGCAAGCGCCTGTATTGGTACAATTTCCAAAACCTTCTAAATCCATTTGTTTCACCATATTCAACACACGGTCTTTTGCCTCCACTTTTCCTTGTGGCAAAAGCGCATATTGAGAAACCTTTGCAGACACAAACAACATGGCCGAAGCATTTTTGCAGGTTGCTACGCAAGCGCCACAACCAATACATGCTGCTGAATTAAAGGCTTCATCTGCATCGTGTTTATTTACAGGAATCGCATTTGCGTCGATGGTATTTCCAGAAGTATTGACAGAAACAAATCCGCCCGCTTGCTGAATTCGGTCAAACGCAGAACGATCCACAACCAAATCCTTAATTACAGGAAACGCAGTTGCTCTAAATGGCTCGATATAAATCGTATCTCCATCTTTAAACATTCGCATGTGCAATTGACACGTAGTTACACCACGATCTGGTCCATGCGCCTCACCATTAATATAAAGCGAACACATGCCACAAATTCCTTCTCGACAATCGTGATCAAATGCAACTGGATCAATTCCTTTTACAATTAATTGTTCGTTTAAAACATCCAACATTTCCAAAAAAGACATGTGTTCAGAGATGTCTGTAACTGGATAAGTTTCTAATTGTCCTTTCGATTTTGAGTCTTTTTGACGCCAAATCTTCAATGTTAAATTCATTCCTTTTTCTGACATAACCGTACTCCTTATTTATATGAACGTTGTTTCAACTCAATATCTTTAAATTCTAATTGCTCTTTGTGTACCACTGCATTCGCAGGATCACCAGTCCATTCCCAAGCAGCGACATAACGGAAATTTTCATCGTCACGTTTCGCTTCACCTTTTTGCTCACCAGATTCTTCAACAGATTCTTCTCTGAAATGTCCTCCGCACGACTCATTTCTTTCCAAAGCATCTTTTGCGAACAATTCACCTAGTTCTAAGAAATCGGCCACACGAGTAGCTTTTGCAAGTTCTGGGTTAAATTCGTTCATGCCCCCTGGCACAAATACATCTTTCCAAAACTCTTCACGAATTTGACGAATTTCAGCAATTGCTTCTGTCAAACCTTGTGCATTTCTGGACATCCCCACCTTATTCCACATCACCAAACCTAATCGTTTGTGGAAAGAATCAACCGTTTGTTTTCCTTTGATGTTTAACAATTTTTCCAGTCTCTCTCTTACTGATTTTTCAGCTTCGATAAATTCAGGCGTTTCTGTCGAAATTTTTCCAGTTCGGATTTCTTTTGAAAGGTAATCTCCAATGGTGTAAGGAAGAACAAAATATCCATCCGCTAATCCTTGCATCAAAGCAGAAGCCCCAAGACGATTTGCACCGTGTTCTGAGAAATTTGCCTCACCAGCTGCATAACAACCTGGGATTGTCGTCATCAAATTATAATCAACCCACAAACCACCCATGGTATAATGTACCGCAGGGTAAATCATCATTGGGGTTTTGTATGGATTTTCATCGACAATCTTATCGTACATTTGGAAAAGATTCCCGTATTTATCTTGAATGACAGCCTCGCCTAATTCTTGAATTCGTTCTTTTGAAGCACTTTTTTCACCCTTTAAAATCGCCTTTTCAGAACCATAACGATATATTGCAGAAGAGAAATCAAGGAAAACGGCTTCACCTGTTTTATTCACACCAAAACCAGCATCACATCTTTCTTTTGCAGCACGAGAAGCTACGTCACGAGGAACTAAATTTCCATACGCAGGATATCTTCTTTCCAAAAAGTAATCTCTTTGATCTTCTGATAAATCGGTAGGTTTAATTGAACGTTTGCGAATTGCTTCGGCGTCTGTTAAATTTTTTGGTACCCAAATTCGTCCATCATTTCTCAATGACTCAGACATTAAGGTTAATTTTGATTGATGATCACCTGATCTTGGAATACAAGTTGGGTGAATTTGAGTATAACAAGGATTTGCAAAGAAAGCACCTTTTTTGTGAATTTTCCAAGCAGCACTTACGTTAGAACCCATTGCATTGGTAGATAAAAAGAACACATTACCATAGCCACCTGAAGCAATTACTACAGCATGAGCAGAATGTTTTTCAATTTCTCCAGTAATCATGTTACGAGCAATAATTCCTCTTGCTTTACCGTCAACCAGTACCAAATCCATCATTTCATGACGGTTTTTTAATTCTACAGTACCTTTAGCAATTTGTCTCGAAAGCGCAGAGTAGGCACCAAGAAGTAACTGCTGACCTGTTTGACCTGCTGCATAAAACGTTCGTTGAACTTGAGTTCCACC
>JADZFJ010000565.1 GCA_020849935.1 Crocinitomix sp.
CGTTGGACATCATGAAAATGCTCGGAAATGGAGCGTTAAAAATGGGTGCTCCTGATTTTAGAATTGGGGCAGTAGATGTTCGTGATTTGGCACAAGCACATTATAATGCAGGATTTTTGCCTGAAGCACAAGGAAGACATATTATCTCTGGTGAAAACACGAGTTTTTTAGATGTTGCAGCGATTTTAAAGAAAAAATTCCCAAATTATCCTTTGCCAACGCGCAAGTTGCCTAAATTTTTAGTTTGGTTAGCGGGTCCTTCGCAAGGAATGCCACGAAAAATGGTTTCTCGTAATATCGGGTATCCTTGGAAAGCTGATAACTCAAAAAGTATTTCAAAATTGAACATGAAATACCTTCCTTTTGAGAATACGTTGACTGAATTTTTTGAACAACTCGTTCAAGAAGGGGTGATTAAAAAAGTAAATTAAAATTTCAATAAATGATGAGGATTGCTTCCTTGTTTAAATCAAAAAAACGATCTTCTCTGAGGATCGTTTTTTTTATATCTAATAGTTGATTAGCCTAATAAGTAACCACATTTCTAAAAACGGTACCACCTCGTCCTTCTATCACAAAACTGAATTTTTCGCCAGTATTGGTGGTAATGTCGATAGTGTTTGTCCCTTTTTCTAAAGGAATTCTTAAATAACTGATTTGACTTGGGAGTGATTGCCAATTTCTGGTATCTGCCTTTTCGGTGGCGACATTTGCAATTCCTAAAGCCAAGCCAGCATATTCATTTTTTTCTGCAACCGCCATTTCACTGATCTTTTTTAAGGTAAGTCGCAATAAGTTTTTGCCCAATTCCTTTAAGTAATTGTCCCGTTCTATTTGAAACGCAATTCCTGTCACATCTTCAATTAATTGAAATGTTTTTGCCGGTTTTTTATTGTGTGATAAACTGGCAGAATTTGTCCGTGCTGGTCGCGCCCGATAAAAGGCACTCGCCATGCGAATTAATCCAATATCACTAGCCTTAAAAGTCGAATCATTTTTCTCAAAGTCATAATCAATAGGAATTACCAAATCGCCTGAGATATAATAATAAGCACCATTTGTTTTGGTCAATGAAAAAAACATGTTTTTCTCTTCTTTGATTGGTGCCAAGCCATTTTCCCAAAAGATAATTGCTTCGCCATAAGGCATATCGTTGACCACCTCAGTACTTTCGTAATTCATACCCGCATACGCCCCAGTTCTGGCTAAATCTTGTTTTAAGGTATAAGGTTCCTTGCCTCTGAACAAGCCAGTTTCATCGGTATCGTAGATTTTTTTTGCGTTTCGGTAGGCGATAAAAGCGTTGTTATAATCTCGATCGGCCTCGTAAAGCATGCCCATTAAAATTAAGCCAAAGGGGTCGTTTCCATATTTTCGGTCTTTCCCGTTGGCATCTTCTTCATTCTGAAGACTGCTTAAATTAATCCGTCTTGCTTCGACAATCGCCTCTTCGACATTGCCTAATTGCATATAATTTAGTGCTTTGTAATAATGCACTAATATTTTTTCGTGCGCTTCGCTTGCATAGGGTTGAATGGCTTCATTTACAGTAACTCCCAAGGCCATGTCAAAAACCGACCGATAATTTTCCATCATCAAATCTGCGCGGTTTAAGCTGATATTGCTCTCTTCAAATTTTCCAGCTAGATGTTGCGCTTTGCCGAGTTCGAGGTAATACAATAAATGATTTCTTTTTTTAGTAAGGAATTTGCTTTTTTCAATGTTATCGGTCGCTTTATCGTAATCATGGGCGATCAGCGCTTTTTCTGTATCGATTGATTTTTGGTAGTAGGTGGCACAACTTGTTCCGATTGCCACAAGCAACACACTACAAATAAGGTGTAATTTGATCTTGATAAACATGGTGCAATGGATAGGTTGATGATTAGTTGGTGGTTAAAATAACCGTACTGTTGATTTTTTTGAAAAAACACATTGAGTCCTTATGCAAACTCAATGTGTTTTAGTTGTTATGAGCATCAATTGTAATATAAAGCGAACTAATTTTTTACGAATTTTTTGATTTTTTTGTCGCCAATCCAAACGATTTCGTTGGTTTGAATATTGGTTAATTCAAGGTCGATTTGGTAGTAAACTACTTTCTTGCGGTCGATGGCGTCAACAATTGAGTTAATCGCACCTTGCATCATATAGTCAGCGCCTACTTCTAATCCCCATTTTTTCATGGTAGATACAGAGGCATTGTCTTGTTGATCTGCACGTTCACCACGAACAGCTTCTCGTTTTTCGCCACCTTGAACCAATCTTACCTTTTGTGAACTTACAAAAGCTTTTTCGATATCTTTCATAAAGGTTTCTGCATCAATGTGCTCGTGACTTTTGTTTTTAACAAACCCAACGATGACAACTGGTTTTTCCTTTTTTTCGGTCATGTGGGTTTTTAACCAAACCTCACTCAACACTTGTTCAACCATCGCATCTGCCGTCATTTTTGAGTCGACATCATTCCAGCCACCACTTAAATCAATTTGTTCATCGGGATCAACACGTGATACACTTCTAAAGCAACTTTGTAAGCCTATTGCGACTATCGCAATAAAGAATATATTTAATTTTATCGTTTTCATAATCGTAGTTTTTAATTTCCTTGCGTTTTTTAATTTAAAAGGTAATATAGTCCTAAGCCTAAGCCAGCTCCATAAAGTAGGCCATTGCATGAGGGATAATTGTTGTAGTATCCATTGTTCCAATTGCCGTTGTTCCAGTTTCCATTGTTATAATTGCCATTGTTCCAATATCCATTGTTGTAGTATCCGTTATTCCAATACCCGTTATTGTTCCAACCATTGTTATAATATCCGCATCTGTTGTTGGATTGCGCTCGCGCCATTCGCAATTGAAATTGTCTGTCTAGACGTTCTTGTTTCTCAGCGGCTTTGGCCTCTCTCCAATCATACGCCTCGTAGGTGTCTTGAACGGTGGTGCTTTGTGTGGAGGTTAATTCCGAAGCTTGTCCAGCATATTTATCCGCACTGTTTTGATAGTTTGGATTTTGATCCGGTGCCAATTGTGCGTTTAAACCAACCGAAGTTAAAACGGCGAAACTTGCTACTATGTATTTTATTGTTTTCATAACTCTTATTTTTTGTTTCTGTTTAGTTGTCGAATTCAAAATTCAATACCCCTAGTCAATTTTTTAGTTGTTTTTAATTTTTATGTCACAATTTGCGTGCCAAAATTCGCTAAAATTTATCTTAAACGTTTTAGAGTCTAAAAGATTTAGGAGCATTTTTTAACAAATTTATAACACACAGTCTTTTCACAATTTAGAACAGTAAATTTTAAACGTTTAAGGTACAATTTAGCTTAATTTTTACAATTCAAAGCGTTAAAATTTATTATTTACGAAATAAAATGATTGCCTATGTAAGTCTAGGGTACCTTCTGAATTAAAATCAGTTGCTGATGTAAAAATAATCTGGTTAAATTGATCATATTCTTTTCGTATTTTTGACTTTTAAGGTGCGATGAAAAATATTTTAATAAAAAATATAAAAGGTTTAGTTGGGGTTGTAATCGATCCCAATGGTCCTAAACGAGGAAAATCCTTGAATGAACTTTCTATTATTGAAGATGCTTTTTTAGCGATTGAAGATGGAAGAATTTCGTTTTTTGGCCCCATGAGTGACTTGATGGGCATTTCGGATTGGACAAATTTGGAAATTATTGATGCAGATGGCAAATATGTAATGCCTGCTTTTTGCGATTCACATTCGCACCTTGTTTTTGCGCGGACCCGTGAAGATGAATTTGTGGATCGAATTAAAGGGTTAACATACGAGGAGATTGGTCAAAAAGGTGGTGGAATTTTAAATTCGGCAAGGCGTTTGGCAGAAATGTCGGAAGATGAGCTGGAAATTGCGGCGTTAAAACGGTTAGCATTAGTAAAAAGTTTTGGCACGGGCGCCATTGAAATTAAAAGTGGGTATGGATTGAGTGTAGAAGCCGAATTAAAAATGTTGCGCGTGATTAAACGGCTCAAAGAAAAGTCGGATTTAACGATTAAGGCTACTTTTTTAGGGGCACATGCTTTTCCTTTGGCATATAAAGAGCGGAAAGATGATTATATAGATTTAATTATCAATGAAATGATTCCTCCAATTGTGGCCGAAGGTTTGGCGGATTATATTGATGTTTTTTGTGAAAGGAATTATTTTACTCCCGAACAATTGGATCGAATTTTAACTGCCGGTGTTGCGGCTGGATTAAAACCTAAAATTCATGTCAATCAATTTTCGATTCTGGGTGGGGTAGGTATTGGTGTAAAACATGGTGCCGTTTCTGTGGATCATTTAGAAGAACTCGACGATACGGATCTATCTTTTTTAAAATCGTCGGACACCATTGCTACCGCTTTGCCAAGTTGTTCTTTTTTCCTGAATATTCCTTACGCGCCTGCCAGAAAAATGCTTGATAATGAGGTTGTTTTAGCCTTGGCGTCTGACTTTAACCCAGGCTCAACTCCAAGTGGCAACATGCAATTTGTCAATTCATTGGCCTGTATTAAAATGCGTTTAACTCCCGCCGAAGCCTTTAACGCTTCGACTTTAAATGGTGCGTATGCCATGAATCTTGGGGAGGAATTAGGTTCAATTTCGATTGGAAAAAAAGCGAATATTATAATTACCAAAGAAATGCCTTCGTTTGATTACCTCGCTTATTCGTTTGGCGAAAATGTGGTAGAGCGCACGATACTTTTTAAATGAAAACTTGGCTAAAATTTTTTTTTGCTGTTGGTCTTTCAAGTATAATGGTAGTGTTAATTTCGAGTGGCGATGCGCCAAATTTTTTTAAAGGTAAGATAATAATGCTGTTTGGTTTGGCAATTCTATTGGCTTATTTTTTCGATAGAATTACCAAAAAATGGTAAATCACCCATCCTTTTCAGCCATTAATCAAGGGTTAACAATTTGCTATTGAATTGTCATTTTTTAATGATGATTCCTTAATTCTCGATCCGTTTTTATTCCATAACAATGAGCGAATTTTGCAGAAAAAACAATGGAATTATTTACCCTCGCTTTTGCAGCGCTTTTCTCTGTCATCAACCCTTTTGGAACAGTGCCAATTTTTGTCAGTTTGACAGAAAACAATACAAAACCCGAACGAATCCGAATTGCCCTGTGGACATCCTTTAATGTGCTTGTAATTTTATTGGTTTCCTTTTTTGTAGGAAAGTACATTTTGCAATTTTTTGGAATTAGTTTAAATGCACTCAGAATTGCAGGCGGATTAATTATTACCTCTTCTGGTTTTTCATTACTTACGGGGAGTTTTGTGAAACACAAAGGAATGAAAAAGAAAGAAAAAATGGATGCCCAACGCCGCGAAGCAATTTCGCTAACGCCACTTGCTTTGCCCATGCTTGCCGGTCCGGGGACAATTTCTTTGCTCATTAGTTATCAGCAAGAATTTCATTTAATGGCCGATCAGATCATTTTAGTGATCACCATCGTTTTTACTTCTTGCACCATTTATTTGGTTTTGCGAAGTTCATTTTTAATTGTAAAAGGCTTAGGCGCTTCGGGTTTAAATGCGTTGTCACGAATTATTGGTTTTATCGTTATTGCGATTGGGGTTGAATATATTATCAACGGATCGTTAGGAATTTTAGAGCCTTTTTTGAAGGGGTTAAAGGAGTAAAATTGGGTCTTTTTTAAGTGTGACAGGCTATTTTTATTTGTTTAGACAAGTGGTTTTTGATGATATTTAAATAGAATGTTGGGTGTATTGATGTAAAAACCCTTATTTTCGTGAAATATTAAATGTACTTGTCGTGTCGATAGAAGTAAAAAATGTAGTTAAGTATTACAAGGAACAAGCGGCCTTAAACGATGTTTCTTTTAAAATAAATTCAGGTGAAATTGTTGGATTCTTAGGCCCAAATGGGGCTGGTAAATCTACCATGATGAAAATTATTACCTGTTTTATTCCTAAATCGTCTGGTTTGGTAAAAGTTTGTGGGCTGGATGTGGATGACAATTCGATTGAAGTGCGCCGAAAAGTTGGTTATTTACCTGAACATAATCCGCTTTATTTGGATATGTACGTGAAAGAATATTTAGGGTTTGTGGGTGGAATTTACGGAATCAAAAACAAAAACGAACGGGTAAAGGAGATGGTTAATTTGGTGGGATTGGAAAAGGAACAACATAAAAAAATTGGCGCCCTCTCTAAAGGTTATCGCCAAAGGGTAGGATTGGCACAAGCGATAATTCACGAACCTGAAGTGTTGATTTTAGATGAACCAACCAGTGGTCTCGACCCGAATCAATTGGTGGATATTCGTCAATTGATTTTAAATATTGGTAAAACTAAAACGGTGATGTTGTCCACGCATATTATGCAAGAAGTGGAAGCGATTTGTGACCGTGTAATTATTATTAAAGAAGGTCAAATTGTGGCCGATGACACCGCCAAACATATTCAACAAAAAGACGAATTAAAACAAACGGTCTTGGTTGAGTTTGACAAAGAAGCTTCACGTAATCAATTAAAACAAATTACCAATGTGAAGTCGGTTAAAAATGTGGAAGGCAATAAGTGGATTTTTATGGGCGAAGGCGATATTCGTCCGCACATTGCAAAATTTGCACAACAACACAATTACTTGATTCTTGCCATGTCAACCGTTGAAAAATCAATGGAAGATGTGTTTAAAGAAATGACGGGGAATTAGTTTAAACTAACTTTTTTGGTTTGTACAAATTCGGTTTCTTGTCCGATGAGTCGAACTATATAAAGATCGGAACTTAAACCAGCAAGTGAAAACGAAAAGGTGTTCATTACTTGGTGGTCAGCTAAATTAAATGTTTCCGAAACCAACACTGCCCCAAGCATATTGATAATTTCAAGTGTGTAATTGTCCGATGGTGCATGAACAGTTTGTACAATTAATTCACCCTTATTATTGTCATAAACTTGAAACGAATTTTCTGAATTATTTTCAGGGGTGCTGGCAACGCATGTGCCATTGCAAAAACGGATGGTATTGTCGTCTAAAAATTCGATGGAATTGATATTTAAGCCAGAGGCCTCATCGTTCCACCAATTTGAATTTGGATTTGTAGAAGAAGAAAAAAGTGATCCCTCGACATAAATATCTCCCGCATCGCCTTGATTCACCCCATTTTCGAGGTCGTAAAGGCCATCTTTTTGTTCGATGCTGTAAGCATAATGTTCTGATAAGGTTCTATTTTCAAGGGTATTGAAGGTGGTAACATCTTCATCGATATGCCAAATAACCAAACCTTTTTCAACTGGAAAAGCAGCATTGCCGGGGGTTGAATTTTTACACGCTTCGATTAAAAAATATTCGTTAGGATTAGAAGGATTGACATACCGCGCCACCAATTTCCCATCGATTGGCAAGGTATAGCCGCCATTTGGTTCGATATCAATGACCGAAGCCCAGCCGGCATCCACAAAAAATGGACCGCCAATTGGTTCAACTTCGCCCGCTAATTGGTTCCCACTCATGACTGAATAAAAACCCGTTCCATAAGATGAACCGTCATAATCATACGTATCTGGAAAACCCCAAGCGGCGTGACCAATTTCGTGTGCAATTACAAAGAGACGAACAAAGGTAGGATCCCAAGGACTCGTTAATGCTTGGGAGGTAAAGGCCCTTACTTTGACTCCGTTGGGTGCGACCCAATCGCCATCGGGTAAATAATGGGTACCGCCCGAACCCGCTACCCATGCGGTTGTGACCACGTTGATGGACAAAAAACTTTCATACGCCCAAGGTTTATCGTTGATGCTGAGTTGATCCCAGTCAAAATCGGGGTTTTGTGCCACCATCGAATCCAAAGCGTCTGTTAAAAGGTCATAAACAATCGTCCATTCTTGATCGGCATACCAAGCAGCCGTTTCTGGTGCGCGGTAATAGCCAAATATTTTGTGGGTCAATGAAATGGAATCGCGACTTTGAACCATGTAATAATTACGGATGGTGTGTGGAACATCGTCTTCGGTATAGGTAATTCCATTCATTAAACTGTCGACGCGTGCTACGGGAAGATCCATTGGATCATCCGCAAAATCGATTAACAGAACTAATCCTTTTAAGTCAACTTGGCCGTGAAGCCTTGTACCATAACTTGTTATGAAAATTACGAAAATAAAGAAGCGCAACATATTAGTGGGAGCATGTGATTTTACCATGTCCTAAAATTACACTAAATTTTTAACTATTGATTCGGAAATTAGAAAAGTTAGGCTGCGGTTTTGTTATTCAAAACTAACCTGCGAAAATGGATCGAATGCATTCATCACACTCAATTCACGCACTGTTTGGTTTTCAACACGAATGGTGCGGGATGGAAATTGTTCCATGATTGAAATATCGTGTGTAGCCATTAAAACCGAGGTACCTTCTTTAGCAATAGCCATTAACACCAACATAATTTCTTTAGAGGTTTCTGGATCTAAATTTCCTGTTGGTTCGTCTGCAAGAATAAATGCTGGTTTATTTAACAAGGCGCGTGCAATGGAAACCCTTTGCTGTTCGCCCCCAGAAAGTTGGTTTGGCATTTTAATACCTTTATTTTCTAATCCTACCAAGTCCAAAACGTCTTGTGCGCGTTGTTTGATTTCTTTTTTGCTTTGCCAACCCGTTGCCCGCATGACAAAATATAAATTTTCAAACACGGATCGATCAGGCAATAGTTGAAAATCTTGGAATACAATGCCTAATTTTCGTCTTAAAAAAGGAACGTCTTTACGTTTGAGGGTGTGTAAATCAAAGTCGGCGATTTTACCTTCGCCAGCATCTAAAAGTAATTCGCCATACAATGTTTTGAGTAAACTACTTTTTCCGGCACCCGTTTTACCGATGAGGTAAACAAACTCGCCTTTTTCTAAATGTAAATTCACCTCTTTTAACACAACGACACCGCCTTGGCTTATTTGTCCGTTTTTAATCCAAAATATGCTGTTAGCTGTTTCCATTTTTCAATGATACAAATTATTTTTAACCTCGTCAAGTACAAAGGTATGTTTTGGTTTCAATGATTGATGCGTGGTGGGGAAGAATTTTTGAACCTGCAACTTTTAATCATAGAATGAGTGGTTAATAATGAGTTTATTTTGGGTTAGGGATCGCAGCGGCAGCTCCTTGACGATCCCGATCCCCAACTCGTTGGGGACGGGATGTCTGGGACTATAGCGGATGAGCCCGGCCCAGATCTCTTTTAATTGCGAAGCAAAGCGAAGTAATTAAAGGAGCGTCTGGGCAACCCCCAAGACATATTTCATAAATTATTTAAAAATAGTAGAAAACAATAATCTTAACAAGGCTCCGTTTATAAGTTTAAGCGTACCTCACAGTTTTCACCTACTTACTCATTAATTTTACTAGTTTATATACGTGTGATTTTGTCACAAGACACAATTAATATCATAATAGGGATATGTGGAGATTAAGTTTGATTCTTTTAATATTTTGTACGACAAGTGCTTATGCGCAGTCTACAGAAAAATATAAAGGCCCATACGCTCAATTTTACCGAGCTGAAGATTTATTTGAAAAGGCGAAATACAGTGCCGCTGAAGAGGAATATAAGCTCTTTATGCTTGCTTTGGCCGACTCGGAAGATCCGCTTTACGTGAAAGCAAAATATTATCATGCCATTTGTGCCCTCCGTTTATTCCATGCCAATGCCGAACTTTTGTTGCTTAATTTTTTGAAGGAATATCCGGAAAGTATTTACAAACAAATGGTTTTTTTAGAATTGGGTCGGTATTATTATCAAAAAAAGAATTACAAAGAAACCCAAGAATGGCTTGAAAAGATTGATGTGTACGACCTAGAGGCCGATGTAAAAGAAGAGTATTATTTTAAATTGGGATACGCTTATTTTAGAAATGATGATTTAAAAAAGGCAAGGGATGCTTTTTATGAAGTGATTAATAAAGAAGGTCAATTTCAATCGCCGGCCTTGTATTATTATTCGCACATTGCCTACACCGAAAAAAGCTACCAAACCGCTTTGGAAGGATTTACAAAATTAAAAACCGACCCTAGTTTTAAAGAAACGGTGCCTTATTACATTGCCCAAATTTATTACTTGCAAGGCAAGTATGAAATGTTGTTGGAATATGCGCCAAATGTGGTGGATTCGTCCAATACAAAAAACGCAGTTGGTATGGCGCATTTAGTGGGAGATGCTTTTTATAAGATTGGGAAATATGACGAAGCAGTGCCTTTTTTAGAAGAGTATAACCGAAAAAGTGCTACGACGCGTGACGAAGATTATCAGTTGGGTTATGCTTATTTTAAAAGCGAAGATTATGACAAGGCAATTAATATGTTTGATAAGGTTGCCAAAACGAAGGATGAATTGGGACAAATTTCGTTTTACCATATTGGCGAATGTTACTTAAAAAAGAAAGAATATTTTTATGCGCGCAGTGCGTTTGAACAAGCGTCTGTATTGCCTTTTGATGCTGCGATAGAAGAGGATGCTTTGTACAATTATGCGGTACTTTCCTATAAATTAGATTATAACCCGTTTGATGAGGCGGTAGAGGCGTTGAACCTTTATTTATCTCGTTATCCGAAATCGCCAAGAAACCAAGATGTGTACCAATACTTGGTGAATGTGTATACCACCATGAAAAATTATAAGGGTGCGATTGAATCGATTGATCGGATTGAGGAAAAGGATTTTAAAATGAAAAGTGCCTACCAAATTATGAATTTTAATTATGGGGTTGAACTTTTTGAAAATGGCGATTTGGCGGGGTCCATTATTGCATTTAAATTGGTGAAAAGATACCCCGTTGATCCGAAATTAAATGCGAAAAGTTTGTATTGGATTGCAGAAGCACTTTTTGCGACGAAGGATTACGCAGGGGCAATTGCACAGTACCGCGCTTTTTTACAAGAGCCTGGAAGTTATGCCTTGCCTGAACACAATGACGCATATTATAACATCGCTTATGCCTATTTTGTACAAGAAGATTATAAAAATGCCATTCAGAATTTCAGAACTTTCACTCAAGCCGAAAATGAAACCAATAAAAGTAAATTGACAGATGCGTATTTGCGAATTGGTGATAGTTACTTTATTTCCCCATCGCTGGAAGGTGGAAAACACGATGATGAAAATGCCATTTTGTTTTACCAAAAAGCAATTGAAATGGGGGGTGGTCAATCTGATTATGCAAAATATCAAATTGGTCTTTCGTACGGATATTTAAAACGTTACCAAGAAAAGGCATCGGTGATGTTAGACATTGTGAATAACCATACCAAATCGCCCTTGGTGGTTTCTGCCTTGTACGAGGTTGGTGAGGCGTATCGATTGTTGGCTGGATCGCAAGATTCGGAAAATAGAACTAAAGCATTGCGTTATTACAATCAGTTAATTGTTGATTATCCAAACGATCCGAAGGTGATTGATGCGATTTTCCAAATTGGCGCCTTACATTTTGTAGCCGAAGAATATGAATTGGCAGAAAAACAATTTTTGAAGATTGTCAAAGAATACAAAAATGAAAGTAAAAAACAAGAGGCTTTAGAGCGATTAAATGATGTGTATATCGCCATGAATGAGACGGATAAATATTTTGCCTTGTTGTCAGAGATTGGAATTGAAATTAGCCAAGAAGAAAAGGATTCGACCAGTTTTAATGCAGCCTATAATGCTTATGAAAAGGGCAACTATAAAGAAGCGATTACTTCGTTTAGAAAATACCTGAATGAATTCTTAAATCCGATTGAAGCGATTAACGCACTTTATTATTTGGCTGATTCGTATCAAAAAACCGGACAAGAAGAGAATAGGTTGATTACCTTAAAAACCTTGTTGACCAAACAAACTAATTCCTACACCGAAATGGCTGCTTTAGCTGCCTCGCAGGATGAATATGATCGAAAAAATTACCAACAGGCCTTGTCCTATTACTTGATATTGGAACGAACAGCGTCCTATCCAGAAAATAAATTAAAGGCAAACATTGGAATTATGCGCTCGCATTCGTTTTTGAAAGATTACGGTTCTGCCAAACCTTACGCCAAACGTATCTTAGCGGATCCTTTGGCCTTAGAAAATGTGGTCATCGAATCGCATTACGTGATTGGGAAAGCCGAACTTGAAGTCAATAATTTTGAGGCGGCATTGACAGAATTCAAAGAAGTTTCTAAAAAAACTACCAGCGTTTTAGGTGCCGAGGCTCAGTATTCGATTGCGTTGATTTATCACCTTCGTGAAGAATATAAATTGTCTGAAAACGAGGTGCGAATTATGATGAAGGAAAAAGCTGGTTACGATTATTGGGTGGCCAAAGCCTTGATTTTACAAGCTAAAAATTCGATTGGCTTAAATGATTATGTACAAGCTGAATTTACAATAAACAGTGTATTAAAAGGATACTCTATCAATGACGATGGTATTTTGGAAGAGGCAAATGAAGTGATGCAGGTGATTAAGGATTATAAAAATCAAGAGAAACAAATTAGCCCATCTGTGGACAATACAATAGAAATAGGCGATGGAAAATAAGGGAATTAAATATATTCTGGGTTGTTTTGCCCTGCTGGTTAGTTTTAGCGGGTCGACTCAAGAGGTTTGGGAAATTATAGCCACGGCGAATAGAACAATTACGCAAGGGGTAAGGATTACCGATAAACCGGCAATTATTGATACGGTGGTGCCAATTCCAAACATCAATTATCCGTTGTTGTCACGAAGTATGCGCACCGAAATTTCGATTGAACAAATTGAAGCTTCTAAAATTAGAATTGTTGAAACTTTGGAAAAATTATACCCTGGTTATATTCGGGTGGGAATTGACAATTATAAAGGGCCGCTTGCCGAGTTTTACTACAATTCGGAACGAAATAGACGTATGAATTATGGGGTTCATCTAAAACATAATTCGTTTTTTGGAGACATTAAAGATTATGCCCCAGCAAGTTTTGATAATACTACTGGACATGTTTTTGGGGAGTTTTTTACCACACGACATAAGTTTGATGCCGACCTGGATTACCTGAATCATGGGTATCATTTTTATGGAATTAGAGACACCGCCGATGTGATCGGAAAGGATTCGTTGAGAAATAGAGTACAAGGCATTCAAGGTTCGTTCCGTTTTTCAAATTTCACGACCAAAGACAGTTTAAAATTATTGTACACCGTTCGGACGTCGTATGGATTTTTTCATGAATTTGATCCTAAGAATTTGGACATGGCCGGGCGAAATTCAACTTTTGTGATTGGTGCTGATTTTGCCTACAAACAAAAGAAAACGATTTATTCGGGCGAATTTGATATTCGGTATAATAACTACAAATTTGCGTACTTAAACAATGCCGTGCCGCTTGATTTGACGCACAACGATAACAATACCATCATTCACATCAAACCTGTGGTGACTTCTTACGGCGATAAATGGAAAATTATTTATGGGGTAGATCTCAATTTTGACATCGATAATCAACCTGTTTTTAAGGTGATTCCCGTGCTTGAGGCGAAATATAGCTTGTTTAATAACATGATTATTCCTTACGTTGGCATTGATGGAGGTTTGCAACAAAACACGTTCAAAACATTAAACCGTCAAAATGAATTTATTTCTTCTGAAATTGATTTGTTAAACACCAAAGTATTTAATGTGTATGCGGGTGTTAAAGGTACACTTTCTAAAAAATTGTCTTTTAATTTAAATGTCCATTCCACTACTTCGTCGGACATGGCTTTATTTGTAAACGACACGATTTGGTCGGATTTATACCGATTTGATGTGGTGTATGACAAGGTAAATGCTTTGGGTGTTACTGGAAGCATCTCGTACCAAGCAGGCGAAAAATTAAAAGTTGATGCGATCGTTTCGTACAATAAATTTGCAACAGAAAAAGAAGTACATGCGTGGAATTTAGCTCCACTTGATATTAAATTAAAAGGCTCTTATAATTTGTACGACAAAATTTATATCAAATCTGACCTTACTTTCCTAAGTGGACGAAAAAGCCCTGGTGGGTTGTTTTCAACCGAAGATGATCCTGAAAAGTTTGAATTAGGGTTTGTGGCAGATGCAAATCTTCACCTCGAATACCGATTAAACACTCGTTTTTCGGCTTTCTTGCAGTTTAATAATTTAGCGGCGCAAAAATACTTCCGTTGGAATCAATACCAAGTGCAAGGATTCCAAGTATTGGGTGGAGTCACCTTCGGATTTTAATCGGAATTGATTCACTAGAAATCATTTGCCTTGGAAATCTAGCTAAAAACTCGGTTGCGGTATAATTATTGCTAACTTAGCCTTACGATGAAATGGATGGTTTACCTTTTCTTTTGGTTGATTGGTAAAGGATTGTTTGCTCAAACAAGTACCTTCCATCCTGTCGATTCTATTCCTGGCAGTTTTTCGCATTTTTCTATCGACAATTTTGGACGTTTATACGTGTGTCAAAATGATGTGATTAAACAGTTTTACGCCCAAAAGGACAGTGTTCTTGTCAATTCAACTTCGTTGAAGTCATTTCGGCCTTCATCCATGGAAAGTACTAAATCTTTCCGAACCTTGGTATTTGATAAAGAACGTTCTGTTGTTCGTTTTTTTGACAATACCCTCACGGACATTCATGGAGAAATTAATTTAGTAGATGCAGGAATCCAACAACCCGTTTTGGTGTGTGAATCTTTTGCTGGAAATTCAATTTGGGTGCTGGATGGCGGAATGATGCGGTTATTAAAACTTAATCAAGACCTTGAAATAATTTTGCAAACCGAAAACTTGGTGTCCTTATTTGATAATTCGCAAGAACCAAGTCAGATGATCGAAACAAATGATTTTTTATACGTGCTGGTTCCTACCAAAGGGGTGGCGATTTTTGATGTGTTTGGCACTTTTATTAAAATGTATCCAACCCAAGCCACGCGAATTAGTACATTTAATAATTACCTTTTATTGCAAACCGATAACAAAATCCAAGCGGTTGCTAACGATGTTTTTATGGAGGTTTCATTTGAATATGAAATACCCAACGGAGTGATTGATTTCTTTTTTGCCCGCGAAAAAGTCTATTTTTTACAGGATCATCAAGTCGTGTTTGGAAGTTTTATTGCATCTAATTAAGGCTAAAACACCTCAAATAATAAAACTATCTTGCATATCCCACCACTTTCTAGTCTCCTTTTACACAGATTAATTATATTTGCCCTTGAGTTAAACGAAATACCAAATGAATAAATTCTTCCGGTTTTTTAAGAGTAAGCGATTTTTACTCCATTTAGGCGCTGTTGTGCTAATCTGGATTGTCATTATAGTGGCTGAAAGTATTTATCTTAAAAGTTCTACCAATTTTGGAGAAAAAGTTGAAGTACCTACTTTTTA
>JADZFJ010000566.1 GCA_020849935.1 Crocinitomix sp.
AAAAACTTCTTATCCTTACCTTTGTAATAATTCATATCTTAACATTTTAAAGCAACAAATATGAAAATTACGCTTACTTTTTTAATGTTTCTGTTCATCTCGGTCACATTTGGAAAACCTCAAGTCTATTTTAATTACAAACTTTTTCATGTTCCAAGTAAAGGACCAATGATCAGTACCTCCTTACAATTCATTGCTGGCACGTTTAAATTTACGAGTGATGGAAGCGGAAATTTAAAATCGTCTGTCGAAATCACCCAATTATTTTCGCAAGAGGATCGCATCATCATTGCAGATAAATATCAATTAGACTCCCCTTTAATGCCTGACTCGGTAGTGGTTGATTTTTATGATGTTCAACGCTATGCACTTGCCCCTGGCATCTATACTTATGAGTTAAACATCAAAGATCTTTTAACAGGAGAGGTTGTTACAGGCATCCAAACCATTGAAATCAAAGCGCTGGAAGAAAAAACCTTAGCACTTTCCGATATTGAATTTATAGAAGACGCTTATAAAACGGACACAAAAAACAATTTTGTCAGAAATGGCTATTTTTTATTGCCTTATTTAACGGATTATTTTCCACCCTCAATTGATAAAATAGCTTTTTATTACGAAGTCTATAATTCGGATTCATTGTTAGGTGCCAATCAAGAATTTCTGATCACTAGCTCAATTGAAAATTACAGAACCAACAAACCAGTTTCAGATATTTTCAAATTTAAACGCACCACAACGGCCACGGTCGTTCCACAAATCACCTTTCTACCTATCGAAACACTGCCTTCTGGCGAGTATAATTTAGTCATCCGAATTATTGACAAAAACAACGATACCATCGCAACAAAAACGGCCTTTTTTCAACGTAGAAACGACCTCATTCAAGAAACAACAAAATCCATCGAAAATGTGATAATCGATCCAACCTTTGCGAATTCAATTCCAAGAGATTCTGTACCCTATTTCCTTGGCAGTTTACTTCCAATTAGTGAGCGATACGAATATGAAATCATCCGGAAATTATTAAAAACAGCTGACACCTCCTACATGGAGAAATATTTTTATGCATTTTGGCAAGAAACAAGTCCTACAAATACGTACTCAGCTTGGTTAGACTATAAACAACAAGTAAAGTACACTGAAAAACTATTTGGAACCCAAATAAAATTTGGTTGGGAAACCGATCGCGGCAGGGTACATTTGCAATACGGGGCACCAAATGCGGTCATTGATCGACCAAGTGAACCGAGTGCTTATCCATACCAAATTTGGCATTATTACCGCATTGGTCAACGTTCAAATGTGCGATTTGTGTTTTATAATCCAGACTTAGTCACCAATGACTATCCGCTATTACATTCAGACATGCAGGGAGAATTGCAAAATTTCAGATGGGAAAGTGTTCTTCACAAACGCGACTCACCCTCAACAGGAGTGGATGATCCCGGAGGCTCGGTTCAATACGGAGGAACTAGCAGTACACTCTATCGCGGGGGAATGTAAAACAATAAAAAAATCGAATCTTCCAATATCGCCACATTACTTATTATATTAGGGGCGATTTTAAGAAATGAAGAAAATTGCCGTCGTCATACTCAATTATAATGGTAGTGCTTTTTTAAGCCAGTTTTTACCAACCGTAATTGCCTGCTCACAAGGTGCTGAAATTTATGTAGCGGATAATGCTTCCACGGACAATTCAGTTGATCTTTTACAAAAAGAATTTCCAACGGTAAAATTGGTAATCAATCCACAAAATGGAGGATTTGCGAAAGGATACAACGATGCTTTAAAACAAATTGAGGCCACTTATTACGTACTCTTAAATTCAGATATTGAGGTTACGCCAAATTGGCTTCAACCCTGCATTGAACTTTTGGAATCTAATCCGGATATTGTTGCGGTACAGCCTAAAGTACTTTCCTATCATACCAAAACAAAATTTGAACATGCTGGTGCCGGAGGTGGATTTTTAGACAAAGATTTTTATCCTTTTTGCCAAGGGCGGATTTTCGATTTAACCGAAGAAGATTTGGGGCAATACAATGAAACTAAAGAAGTTTTTTGGGCAACTGGAGCATGTCTTTTTATCCGTTCAGAAGCCTACCACGCAGTAGGAGGATTAGATGAAGATTTTTTTGCACACATGGAAGAAATCGATTTATGCTGGCGATTAAAAAGTCGAGGGCATAAGATTTATTATTGTCCTGATTCGCTTATTTATCATGTCGGTGGAGGGACTTTAAATTATCAAAACCCTAAAAAAACTTATCTCAATTTTAGGAATAGTTTGTTTATGGTCACAAAAAATTACGAGGGGATTTTGTTCTTCAAACTCTTTAAGCGTTTGGTGTTAGATGGAATTGCAGCTACACTTTTCCTTATTAAATTTCAGTTTAAACATTTCGGAGCCGTTTTTAATGCGCACATGGCCTATTATAAAAATCTTTCCAAATTCCTAAAAAAAAGGAAATCCGAAAAAAACCAAATACGGGTAAATATTACCACTGGGTTTTACAAAAAAAGCATCGTATTTGAGAGTTTTTTATTTGGTGTCAAAACATTCAAAGATTTAGATCAAAAAGATTTTTTATAACACCATCTCCTATTGTATAGCGAAGAAGTATATCTAATTTTTTCTCATTCTAACCTATTATTTCGTAAATTCAATTGAATCGTAACTAACTTCCATTGTCTTCCTATTTTTTTATTCCATCGACCAAGATACCAGCAATGCGGGCAGCAACAAGACTAAAGCGAAATTTCTCAAAAAAATCTCCAATCAGCTTAGGCTGAATCGTATTTCGTAAGAATCTATATTTTTGAAAATCATCTATTAAATCGTTTTGAATCTCTCAACACTTCCTTTGTCTTCCTATTTTTTTATTCCATCGACCAAGGTACCA
>JADZFJ010000567.1 GCA_020849935.1 Crocinitomix sp.
AATCTTGTGAAAATACCTTGTCCACTTTTGTAATACCGTTTTCTACATAAGAACGTGAAATCCACCAGATATCATCGTTAATATCCTCCGCTGTATTGCCAAATCCTATTTTATAATCGCCTCCTTTTAGATTAAGTGGGTCGATTACTTTTACGTCAATTGGACCAGATCCACTTTTGTAGGTAGGTTTTCTAACCTCTCCATTCTCAATAATCAAATCAACCGTTTCGTCTGTTAACTCTAAGAAAGTTCCTCCATTTCCTTCACCTTCAATTTGAGTAATTTCTGGTTGGAATCCATAAGAAGTTGTAAAAATTCGTCCATCTGCTTCTGGAGTAGGATCATGTGGAATTCCCACTACTGATTCGATTCCTTTTCCAGAACCTGAAATACGTGAACGTAAGTATGGACGTTTTTGACCATCCAACAACGATGGATTATTTGGATCGTATTCTTTGTATTGGTTGTAAGCGTATGATACAGCCAAATAGTAGTATTTTTTGTGATTGACTAATTTTCGATCACCCGCAGCAAATAAATCTTCAGTGATTTTAAAAGATCTTCTTAAACCTCCATCCAAAGGAAACTCGCCCGCTGGTTCAACAACAACCGCAGGGATAGAGATATCCAACTCTTCATCATAAGTATAGTTCACCAATTTTCCAATACCGTTTTTAACATCACTTTGCGCAACCAAACGAGCTCGTGAAAGATCTGCAAGGTCGCCAACCGAAGCTATCGCATCCGCCATTTGGTACACTTGAAATCCTTCAAATCTAAAAGCTTTATCATAAATTACTGGAGAGCCATCTGGTAACGTATCTCCCACCGGATCAATGATATTAATTCGATCCTCTTCGAGATAACTTTCCAAATCAACTCCTGCTGGATCGTTCAAGAATAAAATCAATTCATTCTCCATTTCTTGAATCGTTAGCACTGGTGCCACAGGCGGCTCTACCAATTCGAAACAGTTATCAAACAAAGCTTGGGCTTTTGTATCCGCAGTTCTCAAAGCACGAATGGGAGCTTCCAAATCCGCCTCATTACTTTGTCCAATTACCACACCTACGGTAATATTATTTACTGCTCCTGGTCTTAAAGTAAAAGGGCCCGCAGATTGTAAGAAACGTCTATCTCCCTTTTCATTATCAACACTAATTTCTGTCCATGGTTGTTCTGAAGTTGGCGGAATAATTGGATATGTTCCCCAATTTAAAGGATCTGAATCACCAGGATACATATATTTTGTTGGAATTGAGCCACCTGCCCCATTTTCACCAAAAGTCATTGTTGATCCATTTTTCCAAACACTCTTTAAATACCCATAATAATCTGCGGCAGAAATCGGATCACCATTTCGAGGATTTCCACCTATATCATGGTAAACAAATCGCGACATACCGAATCTTTCGTTATCGACCACATTATCGCCATATCCAATTCCTAGGCCAGGGTATGGAATCCCATCTTGTTCGAAAACTTGCGAAAGAGAAACAGCGGGACCACTTTCGTCTGCTACTTCCTTATAGATAGGATTATCAATTCCATCGTTATCTAAATAAGGGCCCTCAAAGAAATCGACTCCAACAGAAGGAGGATTGTCCCCATATCCGGGTTGACCTAATCCACCTTCATCGTTCAAATCGGCATTGTAAGCATATCCTAAACCTCTTGTCACATCACATCCAACATAATCATCCGTAGAAAGTCCAATATCAGAATCTACCCATTGACCAAAATAGGTTTCATACAAGGTTTGCGTACCACGATTAATTCACTCATAATTATAAAAAGTCATGTCATTTATCGCATCATCGGTAGCAAAAGTAAATGCTTGTGCACGAACTTCCATACCGATTGGGTCACCGCCTGTTTCCGTATGAATATTTCCTTTATCATTGAACACCCACCAATTTGTTTCATCCCCAAATAGAGTTACCCTTCGATCATTTCTGCAATCGACTTCTTCCTTTACATCGTACCATGGATAATCACCATCCTCTTCTGGTCTATAAATTCCATTTGGTGTTTCACCAGGTTTTGCGTTGTCATAGAAAGGAGCTAAATAGTAATCTTCTCCATTAGCCGTATTACCATGAGCTGGCCAAGCTTTAATTCTGTTCATTACTTCTTCAAGTGGCTTTTCAACCCCTTCACATTCTTCGCCACTTGTAACTTCATTATCACAATTCCACCATGCAATAAATTGTAAAATTTCACTTTTGCGAATGGTATAAAATTCATCAAATTCAGCACATCTACTTCGATCTATTTGGGCAGCCCCATTATTTCTAAGTAAAGTTACGCCCGTATTTTGAGGCACAAATGGATCGTAATTGCCAGATTCAGGAATCAATGAGCCCAGTGGACCTGGCCAAAAATCATTCCCAATGCGGAACATGTGAGCGGCCAATTTTAGCTGTCCATTAATATCCTCTCCTCCCATCCATAAAGCACCTGAGAACAATACGTGATTCGAACTTCCTCTTGGATACTCATAAGAAGCACGCGAGGTTGCTCGATCTTGCCACATTGAACCACCAGTTTCTATAAGTGCCTTGATATTATTAAACTCAAGAAAGAGTTTTTCTTTAGCAGGCTCACAGTCAGCTGCACGGTCATCGCTACTTGTCAAAATAGGTCGTCGCAATCCGGGTGCGATATCTGCAAATGAAACATCAACGATACCTACTACCAAAATAGTTAGTATTAACTTTTTCATAATTTGTCTTTTAAGTTATTAAACAATACTAAAAGTCAAATTTTACACCTAAACGAATTGTAAATAAAACACCATAAATAAATGGCATTTTCACTTTGGGCACATTTTAACCTACCCATGCTTTCACATTTGATAGATCATTTACCGAAGTTTGGAATTGAGAAGAAATTAACTAACCTTTACACCAACGTTAATTAATGAACTTAACACCTTCAGTAAATTTGAAATAATAAATTCTGATTATCTAATTTATCGATTAATAAAGCGTTATAGACAACACCAATGTTGTAACAATAATCAAAAATTATAAATCTTAACTATAGGTACTATCGCCAGCAAAAATGGTGCTCAAATTTGGATTGAATAATTCCACCATTAATGATTAGCAATTTTATTCTTACATTTTTAGACACGAAACGTACCCCTGTTAGTACTACTCAGACCAAATTATTTAATCCAAATATCTTCAGAAAAACCGACCCTATTGGAACGAAATTTACTTTAAAATCGTTCCAATAAAATCGAAAGAGTCGTTCAAAAAATCTTACAAAATATCTATTGACAATCCAATTGTATGAACGCCATTGAACAATTTTGTTTGGCGATACGCATATTGAACTCCTAACATGTTTTTGTTTTTTCCAACTATTGCATCAACAGATACACCTGCTGTTAACCCACTTAATGCAGTAACACGAGCAGCATAACTGAATTCATTTTGGAAAAGACCATTTTCGTATACATAACCAGCCATTAAATTAAATTTAGCTTTATCTAGGGTCATACCATAATCCAATCCTAATCTGAATTGATCATTTGAGAATGAATTAGCTGTAAAGCCTAGGGCTAAAGTTAATCGATTTGTTTCTGTAAAATTGAAATCATAAGATCCACCAATCGCTAACAAAGACGGCATTTCAAATGTTGCAGAACGTTGTTCCAAGGTAGCCAAGTCACCAGAATTCAAATGTTGCACTTGAATTGCCATACCATCACCTTTAAAATTCATGGTTGGCCCGATGTTTTTCAATGCAATACCAAATTTGATATTATTTTCTTCACCAGTCACGTAACGAATTCCAGCATCAATTGCAACCCCGGTTCCTCTTAAATCGGAAATCGATTCAGAAATAACTTTAAAGTTAATTCCCCCGTAAATTGAATTAGAGAATTCACGTGCATATCCAACATTAAAATTGGAAAATGTTGGAGAATATGTTCCGATTCCACCTTCAGGCAAATCAACGGTTGTGATATCAATATCACCAAAGGTCATTGCCATTACAGTCACCGAAATAACACTACTTTCTGAAACTCTTTGAGCTAACCCAGCTGAATTCACATTAATACCTGCACCGCCCAACCAATTAGTCCGATCAAATCGAATTTGAGTTTTATCGGTAAAAGCTAAACCTGCAATGTTTGTATAAACTGCATCGAGACCATTGCTACAAGAAATTCCAGCATCTCCCCACGCAGCACTTCTTGCCCAAGGATTGATCAACAACTCAGTGGCTCCTGCAGAACCAACACGATCCCCATTGCCTGCAAAAGATAATCCACTAACTGTAAGCGCAAGCCCAGTTAAAACGGATCCTTTAATTAATTTATTTATTTTCATGTTAAATGACTTTTAAATTAATACTTGTATGATCTACAAATTGTCCAAATCTGGTTGTCTCAACGCACCATACCATTTAATAATCTTTTCATACTCCACAATATTTCCATTTTCATCAGGAACACTTATGGTGATGTGAATGATGTACATTCCCCCTGAAATCGGAATAGCAGAGTGATTTTTCAAATCCCAATCAATTGATGTAAGTGGATCATCTTTTACGAATGATCGAACCAACGCCCCTTGCATGTTGAAGATATTCACTTCACATCTTTCAGGTAAGTTTGTAATTTTAACTCGGTTATCACGTTTTCCAGTTTCATATTCACTGTAAGCATAATATGGATTAGGAACCACATTGATATTGTCAATTACAGAGATTAAACGATCACCATCATTTGTGATTGAAGGATTGTCAAAACTGAATCCGTATAATGGGAAACCTAAGTTTTCACCGTCAACCGTACGTTCATCATAAGGTATTTTAATCCGAGCACTAATTTTAACATCTGAAGCCAATACATCTTGATCTTTTGCCAAAATTGGTTCCATCACCCACATACACGTTTTCCATGCATCTCTATAATTGTTATTTCTTTCAGATACCGAAGGCTCCACATCTAATTTATTTCTCAACCACAGCCCAGCATCATAACGAGGGGCTTCATCAATACCTGCTGTTCCAGCTCCAAAAACATACACAAAGTGCATTCCTCCAAATCTCGGAACACCAGAGTTATCAGAGAAATTAGAAGTAGGATTCCAAATCATATCATCCCCATTATCACCTTGTAACCAAGAGTTTTCACTGAATACCATATTTAATCGTTGACCAGTGTTAACGTCAATTGCATAGCCTGGGAACCATCCCATACCAGTTGAATTAGTTAAGTCACCTTCTGCCGGATTGTAACCAGCTTCACCAGCACTTAAGCCTTGTTTATCAACAGATTTATCACTTCTTGGTTGCAAAATCCAATCGCCGTGTTCTGTTTGAGATAAATTGTCATTCATTTCAATCACAGGACATCTTGTCCATTTGGTTTTATCATTTGTGAACACAATATCTACATCGTGAATATCTCTCATGAAAATAGAATTTTGAACCGACGATGCGAGAGAAAACCAAGTTTGATTCGACTCATACCATGGTGTTTCTGTATCTTCCCCAGGGAAACCAAACGGATTACCATAAGGGCCTTTCCCGACGAATTTGAACGGTGCAATCCCTCCATTCAATAATTTCTCATAATTCTGTTCAGATGCATCCAATCCAAAATCATCATAATGACATGGTTGATAAATCCAGTTATCAGCCACACAATTAGCATTTGGAGTGGTTATGTGATTTTTAGCTTCTTCACTATTTCCAACTCTAATCCAGTTTGAAGGATAGAATAAATCAGAATCTTCAATGAAATCCATCCATCGTTTGGATGAATCCGCATACGTAATCGTTGCACCAATTGGTGGAGTATAAGCATTTACACCCGCATTTACATAATATTGTTGATTTACCTGAACCGATATTCCCCAATCCAAGATCAATTGTTCTCGAACCACAGAAATCAAATCTTCAGAATAAACAGTGTCACGTTTGGTAACACCTCCTTCAACATACGCACGTTCAATCCACCAAATATCTTCATTGATTTCATCTGCAGTTGTTCCAAATCCAATTCTGTAATCACCACCTTTAAGATTTAAAGGATCAATTACTTTAACATCAATTGGACCAGATCCACTTTTATAAGTTGGTTTTCTTACTTCACCATCAGAGATAATTAAATCAACTGTTCCATCTGTTAACTCTAAGAAAGTTCCGCCATTTCCTTCACCTTCAATTTGAGTAATTTCTGGTTGGAATCCATAAGAAGTTGTAAAAATTCTTCCATCTGCTTCTGGAGTAGGATCATGCGGAATTCCCACTACTGATTCGATACCTTTTCCAGATCCAGAAATACGTGAACGTAAGTAAGGTCTTTTTTGACCATCCAATAATGATGGGTTATTTGGATCGTATTCTTTGTATTGATTATATGCATAAGATACGGCCAAGTAATAGTATTTTTTATGGTTGACTAATCTTCTATCACCCGCAGCAAATAAATCTTCGGTGATTTTAAAAGATCTTCTTAAACCACCATCCAAAGGAAACTCACCAGCTGGTTCAACTACTACCGCAGGAATTGTAATGTCCAATTCTTCGTCGTATGTATAATTAACCAATTTTCCAATTCCGTTTTTAACATCACTTTGAGCGACCAAACGAGCTTTAGATAAATCTGCAAGATCGGCAACAGAAGCTAAATCATCTACCATTTGATAAACTTGGAATCCTTCGAATCTAACTTTATTATCATAAACAATTCCTAATTCTAATAAAGAATCTGGGGTAATGATATTAATTCGATCTTCTTCAATATAGCTTTCCAAATCAACTCCAGCAGGATCATTTAAGAAAAGGATTAATTCATTTTCCATTTCTTGGATTGTCAACACTGGTGCTACCGGTGGATCAACCAATTCAAAACAGTTGTCAAATAATGCTTGTGCTTTTGTATCAGCAGTTTTTAATGCTCTAATCGGAGCTTCCAAATCAGACTCATTACTTTGTCCAATTACAACACCCACTGTAATGTTATTTACAGCACCTGGTCTTAGTGTAAACGGACCAGCAGATTGTAAGAAACGTCTATCAAAAGGTGGGTTACCAACACTTACTTCAGACCAAGGATCTGCGGAAGGTGCAGCAACTGGATATGTTCCCCAATCCAATGGATCGGAATCATCTGGGAACATGTATTTAGTTGGAACACCAGAACCTGTAGTATTTCCGTTACCACCGAATTGCATATTCAACCCATTTTTCCAAATTCCTCTTAGGTAGTTGTAATAATCAGAAGCTGCATTAGGGTCACCATAAGGACTTCCATCACGGTTGTGGTAAACAAAACGCGCCATTCCAAATCGTTCGTTGTCTACAACGTTATCCCCGTAACCAATTCCTAACCCTGGGTAAGGAATCCCATCTTTTGCGTAAACTTCAGAAAGAAGAACAGCTGGTCCACTTCCATCCGCTACTGCTTTATAAATTGGGTTATCAATTCCATCATTATCTAAATAAGGACCTTCAAAGAAATCGATACCAACAGCTGGAGGATTAGCACCATAACCAGGTTGTGAACCAACACCTTCATCATTTAAATCTCCATTATAGCAATATCCTAAACCTCTAGCAACGTCACAACCAACAAAGTCATCTTGAGAAAATCCGATGTCTGGATCTACCCATTGTCCAAAGTAGGTTTCATACAAAGTTTGAGTTCCTCGGTTGATCAACTCATAGTTATAGAAAGTCATGTCGTTAATTGCATCATCCGTAGCGAATGTAAACGCTTGTGCACGAATTTCCATTGCGATTGGATCACCTCCAGTTTCTGTATGGATATTTCCTTTATCATTAAAAACCCACCAGTTGGTTTCGTCACCAAATAAGGTTACACGTCTGTCATTTCTACAATCCACTTCTTCGGTGATGTCATACCAAGGGTAGTCACCATCAACAATTGGATCATAAATCCCATTCGGAGTTTCGCCTGGCTTAGCATTATCATAGAAAGGAGCCAAATAGAAATCTTCTCCTAAAGAAGTATTACCATGAGCTGGCCATTTTGTAATCCTTTCCAAAATTTGAGCTGAAGGCTCTTCTACACCTTCGCAGTCTTCAACTGGAGTAACTCCATTTGAACAATTCCACCATGCAATAAACTGTAAAACTTCACTTTTACGAATGGTGAAAAATTGATCAAATTCATCACATCTGCTTGGGATAATCTCGGCAGCACCATTGTCTCTCAAGATTGTCACTTCGGCATTTTGCGGCACAAATGGATCGTAATTACCTGAATTAGGAATTAAATCTCCCAATGGACCAGGCCAGAAATCGTTTCCATTTCGAAACATGTGAGCAGCCAATTTAAGCTGACCATTGATATCTTCACCACCCATCCAAAGAGCCCCTGAAAACAATACATGGTTCAAACTTCCTTTTGGGTACTCATAAGATGCACGGGTGTTTGCACGATCTTGCCACAAAGACCCTCCCGTTTCAATCAGCGCCTTGATATTATTAAATTCAATGAAAAGTCTTTCATTCGCCGGTGCACAACCAGCTGCACGATCATCTCCACTTGCCATACTTGGGCCTCTATGTCCAGGTAAGACGTCAGCAAACGAGATTCCTGCAAGACCTATAACTAAAATACTTAGTACTAACTTCTTCATAATTTTTCTATTAAACTTTTAAGAATACTAAAAGTCAAATTTTACACCTAATCGAATCGTTCTTGGAATACCATAATTAAATGGGTTTTGCACCTTAAGTGCGTAATAATCTCTAAATGATTGCTCATCTAATTGATTTTGAATTGAAGCTTGGAATTGAGAAGCTGCCAAATAACCATCATCATCAGGGTTACCTGTCGCTCTGTACACATTTAATACGTTTACAATATTGAACATATTTGTTACACGTAAATAAACATTCAAATAAGCTGCTTTCTTTTTATTTTCATCATCTCCAAATTCCAACATGAAGTTTCGGTCTAATTGAAGATCGACTCTATATTGCCAAGGT
>JADZFJ010000568.1 GCA_020849935.1 Crocinitomix sp.
CAAGCAATTTATTTCAGAAGGTCACCAGGTTTCGATCTATACTTTTACTTTACAATATCCAAATTTTCTATTTCCGGGTAAAACACAATTTACTGAAGGACCAGCACCACAAAATTTAACTATTCAACGAAAAGTTTCTTCCGTAAATCCATTTAATTGGCTGAAAATAGGGCGCGAGATCCGTCGTTTGAAACCTGATATTTTGATTTTTCGCTATTGGTTACCCTTTATGGGGCCTTGTTTTGGAACAATCGCTCGCATCGTTAAAAAAAACAAGCATACAAAAATCATCTCCCTATTCGACAACGTTATTCCACATGAAAAAAGAATGGGGGATAACTTATTTACCAATTATTTTTTAAAACCTATCGACTGTTTTGTAACGATGTCCGAAGTTGTTGAAAAAGACTTGAAGACTTTAGACAAACTCAAACCGAGATTTAATGGAGTTCATCCAATCTACGATAATTTTGGAGATAAAATGTCGAGAGAGGAAGCCCTCAATAAACTTAACCTTGATCCAAGTTTTAATTATATTCTGTTTTTTGGGATCATTCGTGAATACAAAGGATTAGATCTTTTACTCGAAGCTTTTTCACGCTTAAACCGCGACGAAAATAAAATTAAATTATTGGTTGTTGGCGAATACTACGGGGATGAAGATAAATATCAAACCTTAATTAAAACACTCAAAATTGAGGATGATTTGGTGGTGGTTAACAAGTATATAAACGATTCAGAGGTTGGTACTTATTTTTGTGCTTCAGATTTGGTAATTCAACACTACAGAAACGCAACACAAAGCGGTGTAACACCAATTGCCTACCATTTTGAAATACCGATTCTGGTGACCAATGTTGGAGGTTTACCCGAAATGGTACCACATGAAAAAGTTGGTTATGTAGTTGAAGTTTCCCCAGATGCCATCAAAAATGCCATACAACAATTCTATTCTGAAAATAAAAAGGACGAATTCACCTCGAACATTAAAATAGAAAAAGAAAAATATGGTTGGGAAATCTTATCCAATGGTATTATTCATTTGAGTGAATTATAAATTATACTTTTGATTAATCAATCTCTAAGAGATCGACAGATGATTATACACAGTAAAGCACCATTTAGAATTGGATTAGCCGGAGGAGGGACAGATGTGAGTCCGTATTCAGATCAATTTGGAGGAGCTGTTTTAAATGCAACCTTGAACCTTTACGCTTCATCTACAATCATTCCCAAAAATGACGGAAAAATTGTCCTTAAAGCAACTAATTTAGACAAGGTGATCATTCTAAATTCTGAATCTTTTTTAGAAATTAATGGTGAACTCGATCTGCAAAAAGGGGTCTACAATAGAATCATAAAGACATTTAACCTTGACCCACTTTCATTTGAATTAATCACTAAAATGGATGTTTTACCTGGCTCAGGTCTAGGCACCTCTTCTACCCTCGTTGTGTCAATTATTGGGGCTTTTGTCCAATGGTTGAAATTACCTTTAGGCGATCACGATATTGCTCAATTAGCTTATTCAATCGAACGGGAAGATTTAAAAATGGCAGGAGGCAAACAAGATCAATATGCGGCCACTTTTGGAGGAATCAATTTTATCGAATTTTTTGCTGATAATCAAGTTATTGTCAATCCACTACGTGTAAGAGATGAGTGGATTGAAACGCTTCAAAATAATTTGATTTTGTTTTACACAAAAACCAGCCGAGAATCCGCCAAAATTATTGAAGTTCAGGCCGAAAATGTGGTACAAAAGCAAGAAAAGCCGATCAATGCTATGCATTTTTTAAAAGAACACGCGTTTGAAATGAAAGCTGCCATATCGAAAGGAGACCTTACAGGTGTTGGTGAATTGTTGGATAAAAGCTGGCAGCAAAAAAAACAAATGGCCAAGGGAATTTCAACCTCTGAAATAGATCGAATTTATGATGCGGTAATGAATGCAGGTGCAATTGGTGGCAAAATATCTGGAGCTGGCGGAGGAGGATTTATGATTATTTATGTTGATCAAAATCTCAAAACGGCAGTGATTGACGCATTGCATCAATTTCAGGGCGAAATTTATCCTTACGTGTTTTGCAAAGAAGGATTGTTAACTTGGTCTGAAGATGAATAAACCACAAACCAAGGAGGCAATTATTTTAGCGGGCGGATTGGGCACTCGACTTCGCAGTGAAATTGGGGAATTCCCGAAAGCTTTGGCTCCTATCAACGGAATTCCTTTTCTGCAAATTTTATTAGATTATTTGGCGAGTCAAGGTATTGAAAAGGTGGTGTTGGCAGTTGGATACAAATGGGAGCTTATTGAAGAAGTTTTTGGTCCAAATTACAAAGGCATCGCATTAGAATATTCCATTGAAAATACTCCTTTGGGAACTGGTGGAGCAATTCGATTGGCTGTCGAACGAATTCAAGGTGAAAATTGTTTTATCGTAAATGGAGACACCCTTTTTACAATTGACTTGGTTGATTTAGAAAAAAATCATGTTGACACAACGTCGGCATGCACCTTGGCACTCAAAAAAATGACCAATGTTTCGCGGTATGGATCAATTGAACTTGATGAAAAAAATCAAATTCTTAAATTTAAAGAAAAGGAAAATTACCCAATTGCCTTGATTAATGTAGGAATCTATTGTCTAAATAAAACAACCTTAAACGACTTTGCTTTGAAAGAACCCTTTTCGTTCGAAACGGATTTTATGATGAAAAAGGTGGGCCAATTTAAACTCACAGGGCTTGTTTTTGAGGATTATTTTAAAGACATCGGCATCCCTCAAGATTACCATGAATTTGAGCAAGACCTTTTGAATAAAACGATAAAAATTTAATTCAATGACCACCGAAAAATTAACCATCGATGCAACTTGGACCTTATTTTTAGACCGTGACGGGGTCATTAATGAACGAATTGTGGATGACTATGTTAAGTATATCCACGAACTTAAAATTATAGACGGCGTTCCAGAAGCCATTGCCAAATTTTCAACCCTTTTTGGACGAATAGTAGTGGTCACCAATCAACAAGGAATTGGAAGAGGAATGATGACGGTGGACGATTTGCTGTTGGTACATGGATTTATCGAAAATGTAATTATTAGTGCAGGTGGAAAAATTGATAAATTTTATTTTGCGCATCAATTAGCTTCGGAAAACAGCAATTATCGTAAGCCAGGCACAGGAATGGGGCTGAAAGCAAAACGCGATTACTCAGAAATAGACTTTCAAAAATCCGTTATGATAGGCGATTCAGAAAGTGATATTGAGTTTGGTATGAAATTAGGTATGAAAACTATAATGTTAAAAAATGGTCGTAACCTTTCGACGAAAGCTGATTATATTTTTGAACATTTGTACGAAGTTTCAATACAACTCTTTGAATAAAATGAAAATGAACTTAAAATATATCTTATCCCTAGTTGCTTTTATCGCATTTGGGGCATTTGGACAAGTAAATCAAACAGATAGCCAAGGACGAAAACAAGGTGTTTGGAAAAAGCCGTATGCTTCAAGCACGGTTTTTCAATATGTTGGTCAGTTTAAAAATGATAAACCTTACGGTCAATTCATTTATTATTACGAATCGGGAAAAACAAAAGTTATTCTGGATTATTCAACAGATGGTAAAACCAGCTATGCCAAAATGTATCATGAATCAGGGTTTATGATGGCCAAAGGAAAATACATCGATCAATTAAAAGACAGTATTTGGGTACATTTTGACGATCGGGGAATTTTAAGTTTTCAGGAGACCTATAAATTAGGAAAATTAGATGGACAAAGGGTGGTATTTTACGAGCCAATCAATGGTCAATACCGCGTGATGGAATACGCGTATTGGAAAAATGGAATCCAACATGGTGAATACAAAAAATACCATCCCAATACCAAACTTGCCGAAGAAGGAAACTTTGCAGATGGCAATAAAAACGGTGAAATCAGACATTACCATCCTAATGGTAAAATTGCGATGATCGAACGCTATCAATTTGCGGTG
>JADZFJ010000569.1 GCA_020849935.1 Crocinitomix sp.
AACACTTGCCATCACCCAAACAACAATGATTTTTAAATCGGATTTTTCGTGCCTTGTCACAAAAAAACTGATGACCAATAAGACCAATTTAAACGCAAAGACGACGGTTAAAAAAAGTCGTTCGTTGCCGCCAATCGCTCCTTTTAAAAACATAAATACCGATTGATAATTTTGGACAAATTCCGTCGTAATTTCACCCGCCCCTGATTTTGGAAGTACTTTCAAAAAATAGAACATCCATACTTCTGTTCCGCTTACCAACAAAGAAATCGCTGTCAATGATAAACACACCAACCCAAAATAAATGATCCCTCGCCATTTTTGTTTGAAAAATAAAAATCCAAACAAAATAATCGGAATAATTTTAAGCAAAACTGCTACTCCCCAAAAGAATCCCATGCGCCAATAGCGTTCCTTTTTGTAGGCAATAAAACCTTCGACCAATAAAAAAAACAGCAAAAAATACACTTGTCCGAACAAAAAATTATTGCGGAAAGGAATGAAAAAAAGAAGGGGCAATAAGAAAATAAAAATCGGCTTGAGGGGATACAATTTCACCAAATTGCGCAAACTGAACAAAAATAAACCCAACGAAAGCAGGTTAAAAAGGAGCTTCGCCGTTTGCAACGACACCAATGAAAATGGCGAAAAAAACAAGGCTAAAAAAGGGCTGTGTGGAGCATAACTCGTGTAAATTTCATTGGTGCCTTGGGCGGCAATTGCCAAATTAAAAGAATGCGGAAAATAAATAGACGAATCAAAAATTCCATCTTTCAAAAATGAGCCCGCGAAATAATAATTTGAAAAATCGTGTGGTTCAAAAAGATAGGCTTCGACTATCCAAACCAAGGCAAGACAAAAAAGAAAACTATACGAAATGAGGAGCCCATTTTTATCCCAAATTTTTCTCATAACCTATTGTAAGTGATTAACTTCCACCGCCGATTGGTTACGCACATTTGACGAAACTGATAAGGCTTGGTAAGGCTCAAAAGGAATCAAATCTTCCCGATCAAACAGGTTCACAAAAGCGGCATATTCGATATGGGTATGTCGCGGTAAACCCGCTAATTTTGTATTGACCTCCTCCACCGAAATACCCCATTCCAAACTTAACCGTTCGGCCGACGGCTCCATAAATGTTATATATAAAAGTTCCGCCAAGGCATGGTGTTGGGTTTTTGAATAATCTACCCCACGATTCAAATTGGCCCATTTCGCTGCTTGAGCAAAACGGAAAAAATACAAAGTATCGTACAATTGCGGATAGGTCAAATACCCATCAACGGTGGATTGTTCGGTAAATAATGGCTGAATTCCTGATTCGTGACACCACATACATTTGGCTGGTTTACCTGCTTCTGTTTTAGAAGGATCGGCACCGATAATTCGTTTTCCATTGGCGTCAAAAATACCATACCGCATTTGACCGTTGGACATCATGTCAATAGTCTCAAATTCGGTGATTTCTCCGCTGATGGGATCTACTTCGTTAGAGACAAAAAGTTGGTTTAGTCCCAATTGATCCGAAAACCGAATAATTCGGTGCGATGAAGAAATCGTTGAATTATCCACATAACCTGCCATTGGATCGAGCTCATACTTCACCAATAAATCGTTCAAATTTTCAGGCATCTGAACAAACTCGTAATAATGTTCGCTCGCTCCAAGAATTAGTGCGACATACCGCCCCATGTCAATGGCTCCCTTTCGCCGATACTCTTCGGTAAACTTTAATTTATGGTGTAAAATTTTAAGCTTTTCTTTGGCGTGAGCGGTAAATCCCAATTGTTCAAGATCCAACAAAACCTGGTTATTTGGCACTTGCATTTGGTAAAGATTTTGCGTCGTCTCGGCACCAATATAAGACAAGGCCCATTCTAACCCTATCATCGATTTATGGAGACTGTCCGCAGGATAACCTTTGTACCAGACCAACATTATTTTTGATTCATCAATGGAAAAATCTGGATCTTTTGAACACGATTGTTGCCCAATTAGGACAAAAAAAAGCATAAAAATCACCAATAATTGCCGCATAGTAACCGAATGGAATGATTCAAATTTACTAAAAATAAATAAACGTGTTTAATTTAGTTTAAGGATAGAACGCGGATTGGGCGGATTTTCGCGGATTTTCGCGGATTTAATCTTTGTTAAAAGTTATAAAAACCTTAAAGGCACGAACGGGACGTTCGCGCCAGCCTTGCTGCGTAATCTGCGGGAGACAAAAAAAGATTTTAGTTGATAGAACGCGGATGACGCGGATTAGGCGGATTTTCGCGGATTTAATCCTAGTTAAAACGTATAAAAACCTTAAAGGCACGAACGGGACGTTCGCGCCAGCCTTGCTGCGTAATCTGCGGGAGACAAAAAAGATTTTAGGTAATAGAACGCGGATTAGGCGGATTTTCGCGGATTTAATCCTAGTTAAAACGTATAAAAACCTTAAGGGCACGAGCGGGACGCTCGCGCCAGCCTTGCTGCGTAATCTGCGGGAGACAAAAAAAACGATTTTGGGTGAACGGAATAGATTCCCTATAAAACAACCGTAAACAATTAAGATCGTCAAAGAATTACTATATTTGAAACAGAAGTGAAGGCCTAAAAAAGCGAGATTTTACTAAACACATAGGACATTGACGAATCGAAAAATAATACTATTTAACCCCAAAAGTGGGCGCTGGAAACACCGAGTTCCGAATTCCATTTTGAAAGTTGCGGCTTCGGTGAGTGATCAATATCACGTTGATTATGTGGATGGTAATCTCGAAGATAATCCTTGGGAAACGATTAAAAGTTTCCTTGAAAAAGGCGAACATCGCTATTTTGGAGTAACGGTGATGCCCGGTCCTCAATTAAAACAGGCGATTCCGATTAGTAAAAAAGTGCGGGAACATTTTCCGGAAATTAAAATTATTTGGGGAGGGTATTTTGCAACAAATCATTGTAATGTGGTGCTTGAAAGTGGTTTTGTTGATGTGGTGGTGGCTGGTCCAGGTGATACTGCTTTTCCAAATTTATTAAACGCTTGGGAAAACAATTTGCCCTTGGACGAGATTAAAAACTTGATTTATCGCGACGCAAGTAATAAAATCATCAAAACAAAAAAAGAAGAATTATTGGACCAAGATACCTTGCCGCAAATGCCCTATACTAATTTTAACCAGCACTACCCGATTCAAAGGTATTTGGCGAAAACGTTTATGGGCAAAAAAACAATGGCGTATCACTCCAGTTTTGGTTGCCCATTCACCTGCTCATTTTGTGCAGTGGTGCCGATTTATAATGCGCGATGGAAAGGAGAATCTGCCGAAAAAATGTACCATGAAATTAAATGGTTAAAAGATAATTATGGTGTCGATTCGTTAGAGTTTCACGACAATAATTTTTTTACTTCGCGCAAACGGGTGGTTGAATTTTCTAAATTAATGTTGCATGAAAACATGGGTTGGTGGGGCGAAGGTCGGATTGATACCTTGGATAAATACAGCGACGAAGATTTGCAATTAATGGCGGATGCAGGATGTAAAATGATCTTTTTTGGCGCAGAAAGTGGCAGCGATGAAGTCTTGAAACAAATGGACAAAGGGGGAACGCAAACGGCTGAACAAATTGAGAAGTTTGCGACACGGTTGAGTAAGTTCAACATCGTGCCTGAATATTCGTTTGTCTTGGGCTTACCCGGCAAAAGCGAAGCCCAAGTAATGAAACAAATCAATGAAGACATTCGTTTTATTAAAAAATTGAAACGTCTCAACGCCAGCACAGAAATCATCATTTATTTATACAGTCCTGTGCCAACCGAAGGTTCAGAATTGCACGACCAAATTACCAAAGCAGGATTCCATTTCCCAGCGACTTTAGAAGATTGGTTGGATCCGTCTTGGGAAAATTTCGATTTAAGAAAAAATCCACTAACACCTTGGTTAACGCCTAAAATGGTGGATCGTGTTAAGAATTTTGAAACGGTGTTAAATGGGTATCCTCCTACAGTTTCCGATTTTAGGGTAAAAGGAGCAAAACGGTTTATTTTGCGTGCTTCTTCTTGGTTTAGATACAAAACTGGATTTTATAAGTATCCTTACGAGATTAAAGTCCTCCATAAAATTTGGAAATATCGCCAACCAGAAATAGAAGGTTTTTACAGTGAATAAGGGCATGCGAAGGATTCCTGCCAAAATAATTAGTCCTGCTTTGCAGTTTTTTATTCGCCATTATTTTAAAAAAGCGCGACCGTATCGGTACAAAAAAATAAAAATCACGGTTTTGCCGGGGGTCTTTTTTCCGCATTTTACCCTTAGCACCAAATTGTTGCTTCAGTTTTTAGAAACCAAACAACTCGACAAAAAATCCTTTTTAGAATTAGGTTGCGGCACTGGCATCATCAGTGTTTTTGCCGCACAAAAAGGGGCGATGGTGACCGCTTCGGATATCAACCCGCAAGCTATTAAAAATGCCGAATTGAATGCGCATAAAAATGCCGTTTCGATTCAAACGGTTTTATCCGACCTCTTTGAAAAAATACCACCGCAACAATTTGATACCATTGTCATTAATCCTCCTTATTACCCGCGCCAACCAAAAAATGATGCCGAAAAAGCTTGGTTTTGTGGCGAAGAATTTGAATATTTCGAAAAATTATTCCCTACCCTCCCCGCTTATTTTCATTCGAACAGTGAGGTTTATATGATTCTTTCCGAAGATTGTAAATTCGAGCGAATCCAAACTATCGCCGAAAAAAGCAAGCTAAAATTTGAAGTGGTTGACAAAAAAAGAAAATGGGGAGAGTTTAGTTTGATTTATCGAATTAGGACTTCAAAAAGTTAAAACGATGAAGCAAACTAAAATATTGAATAAAAGCACCATATCAAAAGTAAACTAATTCGCGGAATGATTAACTTAAAAAACCAACTGCCCTATAAGTTTATGAACCATCATTTTTACATTATTTTAATTGGGTTTTTACTAATTGGATGCAATAATTCGTCTTCAGAAAACACCACCGAGGAAACTGAAAAAGTTGTTCCTTTAGCAGACACAACGCCAGTTTACAAAGATCCAATTTTCGAAATGCACCAAGATTTTGACACCTTAGTTTTTGATGACGTAAATAATGACAAAAGCCAAGACACAGTGATTATAGTTTCTCCGATGCATGCATATCTACACCCTGAGTACGATGGTGGGGGATGCGAAGATGATAGCTGTTTAACACAAGTGTTTTTTAGTTTTACTAAATTCAAATTGAATCATCTGAATGCACTAGGTTTTCAAACTTTCTTTCCAACAGGTGATTTAAACTCAGATGGAATTTCAGAGTTTGCCTTTATTCCAAAATGGTTCCAGAGTTGTTGGCAAGGGTTGTATGTTTATAGTTTGACAAAAAATGGCTGGAAGAAAATAGGAAGAGGTACTGTCTTTGCTTGTAAAGAAGAAGATTGGTCTCGCAGAATTACTAAAATTAACAACCATTCGTTCACCATGATTTCAACTGAATTGTTTAGCGATGAGTTAGGTACAAATGTCGACACAGCAATTGTAATTAAATGGTGATAAACTGCGAATAAAAATAATTAAAGAATAAGTAGCAAAATTCAATTAATTTAGAGCGATTCTCAAACCATTTTACGCTTTTTTTACATCGACAAAAATATAATTACCATTTATGAGGCATATTATTACAATGATGGTTGCACCCTCTATCAATCATTCAAAATTAGAGTGAAATCGGAGGGTAAAATTGAAATTAAGGAATTAAAGAAATGAATAAAAACGAAGAATACCAAGGATATTTTGCTGATTGTTATGTTATAAGTAATAATAGAACGAAGACCTTTATTTCGGATTTTCTTGACGCATTTGTTCCAAACCGCGAAGAAAGTGCGGCGTGTTATGAGCTCCCTCAATATGGAAAAGATACGCAACAAATTTTTAATTCTACTGAAGACATAATTGATTTTTTGATCGAAAAACCAACAGAAGAATACTCAATTTATTGGCGAAATATAGAGATTTCAGATTTGCGACACATCATATGTTTTTTCACAAACGATGGGAACGTTATCTTTGGTATTTCAACGGAAACAAAATATTCAAACACAGAAATTGAAGATGCCGTTTTTAAGCGAATGCAGGACTTTCTTGGAAGCAATGAAGGATATATAACATATGAATCTACTCCACCACGAAACCGATCTGAATTTCTAGAATTAGTAAAATCGAATAAAAAATCATTCTAGTAACAAAAATCTAGTCCAAGTATTCGAAGTTATATTCTCCAATCAACCCCGTTTCAACCACAACAACTGCAAATAATTGACATTAGACATGATTTTAAAATAAATCCACCGACCTAAATTGCTTAAATCGCCTTTTTTGATGCGGGTTAAAATTTGCTTTTGGCGAAAGCGTTTGTGAATAAACCGATGCAATTTTTTGTAAAAATCTGGCGAGTACGTGCTTTTGTACATCAACAACAATTCGTCCGAATCTTCCCAATGACTTTTGTTGGATAATTCTGCCTTAACCAAATCAAAAAATTTCGTTCCCGGCAGTGGATAGGACACCGAAACCCCAAGGTCGTGTGGCATTTGATCGAACAAAAGTTTTAAGGTGAGTTTAATATCCTCCCAAGTCTCGGTCAAATAGCCAAATTGTAAAAAGAAACAAGGTTTTAATCCCAGCTTCTTCATCAGTTGGGTACTTTCAATAATTTGCTCCACCGTGGTTCCTTTGTCCATGGCATCCAAAATTTTTTGGGAACCACTTTCGGCACCAATCCACACCTCATCACAACCCGATTCACGCAAATTTTCAATAGTATCGTCTTTGAGCAATAAATCTGCACGCGATTGAATTTTATATGAAATTTTGACCCCTTGCCGTTTTAATTCTTGATTAAACTCTTGTACCCAACTTGGTTTTAAGCCAAAAATATCATCCCCAAACCAAATATGCTCAAAGTCAAATAAGGATTTCATCAATTGAATTTCTTTCACCACATGTTGGGGCGATCGGGTATTGTAACGATTGCCATAAATCGGTTTGGCGCACCAATTACATTTATACGGACATCCGCGCGTGGTGGCTAAATTCACCGAAAAATAACCGTGTTTTTTCCAAGCTTCTTGGTAAGGTTTAATGTCAATCAAGTCCCAAGCAGGAATTGGCAAATTATCTAATTCGGTATAAATGGGTCGTTTCGGACTTTTTTTAATTTCGTTATTAGTCTGATAAGCAATTCCTTCAATAGTCGGAACTTCGCCTTCATTTTTCAGGCAATTCATCAAAGCCAATAAGGTAATTTCGCCTTCGCCTAAAATAATTTCATCCGCCCCTTTTGATAAATACAATTCATATTGGTCGGTCGAATCACTGCTGGCGACGACCACATGAATTCCTCTTTTTTTTGCTTCCGAAATCATGTCAAACGCCGCTTCCCGCATTTTAGTCAGACACATTTTAGTGAGGTAATTAAACCCATCATCATAAATCACCAAAACAGCAGGAGCAAAACTGTCTAACTTTGGTAAAATCTCCAAAGGCGAACTTGAAAAACTCACGTCAAACAAATCAACCTCAAAATTATTTTCCCGCAAATAACTCGCCGCTTGAATCGTTCCCAAAGGCGGATACGGTTTGCTTAAAGCCCATTGTTTTGGATCAAATTGCAAAAAATAGCTATGTGTAAAAAGTACTTTCATTCGTCTAAGTTCAGCGTTTGAATGCGTTCGTTAAATGCAGTTAACACCTTATTTTGAAAATCGCGCGGGTGATGTTTAGATACCCCCCGATTCGAGCGCATGGTCAATTCAAATTTTTTGGCGTCAAAATGCTTAAATTTTTTCCCCCAGCGGCGATAGGTAAATTTCATCAAAAATAAATCCAACCGATCGCCCAATTTACCTTTTAAAATAAACTGTACAAACCGCCCCATCAACCGTTTAGAAGAAACTTCGTTTACCTTTAACGGATGTTCAAAGGCCCCCACAAATTCATTCGACCACTGATTGGTTTTCTTAAACCGTTCAATCAAATCAAAATCATAAACAGGCAATAAATGCGCAGTTTCAATGGCCGTAAACATATTTTTATCTAACAACAACAAGTTATTTTCGTCCACAAAATAATTGACACAAAAATATTTTTTCGAATTAAATAAAAAAATCTTTTTAAAAACTACCAACGAGGTCCGACAAATCCACAACCTCCCTGGCTTTGTGATAATAAAATAATCAATGTCCCCATCGTCGTGCATCACCCCTTTCGAGAGCGAACCAGAAATCGCAATTCCACTCACAAAAGGAAATCGGCTAATCAATTTTGCATAACGTGGTAATTTCTTAAAATAATGCTGGGCTTGTTTTTCTTTCGCCAATCGAATCGTCGCTAATTTTTCAACGCAGGGTTGAAGGGAATAATAAATTTGAAATTGATAACACCCGTTTTCCCTCGTTAACTCATCCAAAACCTCCTCCACTTGCGCTGACGTTGAACCACTTAAATACATCAATTCAGCTTTCGTGAGCGGATGCTCAAAAATATCGAAGTACGAAAGATATTTAAGTAATTTTTTTTTCAATGGATTTGAACTAGACCTTATTATTTTCAAGGTTTCCAAGTTAATGAAAATATTCCAATCTCACTTTAAAAAAAATCTTTCGAAAACTTCCATAAAATAGGGCGACTCCAAATTCATTTATTAAATTTAGGCATCCAATGTCTAACTAAATACGTTTAAAGCAAAATTAATGAATCAAAAAACACCAAAATATTTCCATTATTTTATCGCCTGTGTGATTTTTGATAGTTTGGTACTTTTTGGTCTGCACACCTTTTTTTGCACTGCCCTCCAATTTTTAATCATCTTAGCCTGTTGGATACTTGCCAATTTTTTGAATTATCCGCGCATTGCCTCGCGTCGCTACATTAGTTATTACAAACTTTTGGGACTCACGTTCAGGCAATTTATTGCCTATTTTGTTTTGTATGGCGCCTTGTTTATTTTACTCAACGATACCCATTACATTCCCACTTTGCCACAATCCATGTTTATTTTATCGGTCATTGTTTCCAGGTTAATCTTCGTATTTGTCTTGCGCTTTTATCGCATCAAAGGCAAAGGCTATAACCGCTTTTTGTTGATTGGAAAAACGCCGGCAATGGATCAATTGGCAAAACAATTTCTAGCCAAAAAAAGCTACGGACACATTTTAGAAGCGCAATTTGCCACCTTTAACCCAACCGAGGTAGAGGCAATAATTTTAAACCGAAATCTAAACGAAATTTACTGTTCGTCGCAAAACGTTACGCAAAACGACCTTTCAGAACTATTGGCCTATTCGTTCCAATACGGCGTCAATGTCCACGTTGTTTCCGACAATCAATCCGACGAAAAAACCGAAGAGGACACCGAAGAAAT
>JADZFJ010000570.1 GCA_020849935.1 Crocinitomix sp.
ACGGGGAGAATTTCCCTCGTAAAAGATGACCTGACCTTTTTTATAAAAATTGTTGCCCTTGTCCTCTCCTAAAAGTGTAATATCTTCTTTTGACAGGCATGAGAATATTCCTCCCTTGCTCGCACAATCTTCACATGATGGCATTTCAACTCTTTCAGCTTTCATAATACAGAATTTTATAACGTAAAGCTATACCCATTTAGTGTGTTTTGATATTGTCAAAATCAGTAATATTTATGATTGATATCACTTTGTCACAGTAATTGAAAGCATTTTTTCCAAAACTTGATCTTATAATACTGATTTGTATCATTATTTATACAACCACAACGTAGTACCTTTGAAATAAAAAAATGGTCTCTATTAACCAAGCGTTAAAACTCATTGACAGTCAAGTCAAATTAAGTGCAAGAGAAAATGTTGTTCTTACGGAAATGGTTGGACGAATTTTAGCTGAGCCTCTTTACGCACCTTTGGATCTTCCCCCTTTTAGACAATCAGCCATGGACGGATATGCGATTAATTATCTGCCTGATCAAAAACACTATACCATTAAAGGAGAAATTGCTGCGGGTTCGTCCGACACTTTTGAATTAAAACCAGGAGAAGCTGTTCGAATTTTTACTGGTGCTTGTACACCTCATTCCGCCAATGCGGTCGTCATGCAGGAAAATTGCATTGCGCTGGACTCACTACTTACTTTACAGGATGAAGTAAAACTCTTTCAGCACATTCGGAATCAAGGAGATCAGATTAAGAAAAATTCGCTTGCATTGGAAAGTGGAACTCTGCTCAATCCAGCAGCTGTTGGTTTCATCAGTGCACTTGGAATTGAAACTGTTAACGTTTATCGTAAACCAAAAATTGCAATCATAGCTACTGGAAGTGAATTAATTAAACCCGGAAATTTACTTTCCGCAGGAAAAATATATGAAAGCAATTCGTACATGCTTCAGGCAGCAATTGACTATTACCGTGTTGGTGAATCCGAAATATTTTCAGTGCATGATGACCTAGAGGCCACAAAATCCAAATTGCTGGAAGTAATGAATCGCGCGGATTTTGTTCTACTGTCTGGCGGAATTTCAGCAGGTGAATATGACTTTGTTGCACAGGCATTAAATGAAATTGGCGTTGAAGGAGTCTTTCATAAAGTGAGACAAAAACCAGGCAAACCATTGTATTTTGGTGTTGAAAAAAATAACCGTTACGTTTTTGCCTTGCCAGGAAATCCGAGCGCAGCAATGACATCATTTTTAATTTATGTACTACCAGCTCTTAAAAAATTTGCAGGAGGAGGATTTAATGGTCTTCAAAAAATTAGGGGAAAAATTCAAACCGCCTATAAAAAAAATGACGACCGTACGCACCTTTTAAAAGCACACACGGATGAACATTCAGTGCGCATTCTGGATGGACAAAACTCGGACATTCTCATGTCATTTATACATGCCAATTCCATTGCTCTCATTCCGGAAGGCTCCCAAACAATTGACATCGATCAATCACTTGAAGTCTTTCTTTTGTAAAAAAACTCTCATAATTTATTACGTACTCTGAAAACAATTGCACAAAATTTTCACAATTTATGAAACACAAAACCATCATTGAACCATTTAAAATCAAATCGGTTGAACCCATAAAAATGACCACCGAAGAAGAGCGTATGATCTATTTGAAAGCGGCGCATTACAATCCGTTTCTGCTGGAATCAAAACATGTTATTATTGATTTTTTAACTGACAGCGGAACCTCTGCTATGAGTGCAGAACAATGGGCTGGCATTATGCGGGGAGATGAATCTTACGCTGGCTCCGTTTCATGGAAAAATATGGAAACTGAAGTCACTTCACTTACTGGTATGCCTTTTATTCTACCCACACATCAAGGACGTGCTGCAGAGCGAATTATCTATTCTCATTTAGGGGGCAAAGAAAAAACATTTATCAGTAATACTCATTTTGATACGACCCGAGCCAATATTGAATTTTCGGGCGCAGAAGCGATTGACATAGTTATTGACGAAGGGAAAGACACTTCATTGATTCACCCTTTTAAGGGAAACATGAATCTTGAAAAACTGTCACAGATTATTAAAGACAAAGGAGCTGAAAATATTGGCGCGGTAATTCTCACCGTCACCAACAATAGTGGTGGTGGACAACCTGTAAGTATGGAAAATGCAATTGCAATAAGTGAGATCTGCAAAGCTAATAAGGTCCTCCTTTTATTAGATTGTTGCCGGATTGCGGAAAATTCCTACTTCATTAAGATGCGTGAAAAGGCTTATGCAAATAAATCGTCTCGCGAAATTGCACAGGCAATGTTTGCCCTAGCAGATGGTGCTGTCATGAGCGCTAAAAAAGATGCACTCGTTAACATGGGTGGATTTCTTGCACTTAGAGATAAAGCACTTGCAGACGCTTGTACCAATCTCTTGATTATTACAGAGGGTTTTACCACCTACGGTGGACTCTCAGGACGAGACATGGAAGCTCTGGCAATCGGCTTGCAAGAAATTTTTGATCCACATTATTTAGAATACCGTATCAAAAGCACCACTTATTTGGGTGAGCATCTTCACAAATTAGGAATTCCAGTTATGCTTCCAATTGGTGGTCATGCAGTTTACGTTGACGCAAAGAAACTTTACCCACACATTCCAGTAGATCAATATCCAGGGCAAGCATTGGTATGTGAACTGTACCTTAAAGCGGGCATTCGCACGGTTGAAATTGGATCGGTGATGTTTGGAAAATACGATGATGATCATGATCTCATTCCAGCAAATATGGAGTTGGTTAGGCTAGCAATACCGCGTCGCGTTTATACTCAAAGTCATATCGAGTATGTTATTGAAACATTTGCGGAAATATTGCAAGATGCACCTAAAATAAAGGGCTACAAAATCACTCAGGAACCACAATACTTGAGACACTTTACTGCACACTTTGAGAAACTGTAGGAGTCAAAAGGTCATCTATATTTTCCAAAATAAATGATTCATATCATTTATTAAAACGCAAGTCTATGCTAATTTTGTTTCGTTATGTATGAAATGGCATAACAAAACTTTATGAGTAGCGAACTTATTTTCTGGATTCCAATCGTTTGCATTCCGATCATTGCGTTTCTGTATGCATCCGTTGGACATGGGGGTGCTAGTGGATATCTGGCGCTGATGACAATCATGGGTCTTTCTCAAGAAATCATGAAGCCCACTGCACTCATGTTAAATATTTTAGTTTCCGGCATTGCATTTTTCTACTTCTGGAAGGCTGGCTTTTTCCGATTCAAATTGTTTGCAGCATTTGCGGTGGGTTCCATTCCATTTTCATTCGTTGGCGGAATGATTGAAACTGATCCATACATTTACAAAAGCATCTTAGGTATATTTCTAATTATTGCGACCTTAAAACTTATAGGCATTTTTGATCGCAAAAAAATATCAGAATCAGCTTCTCAATCTAAAGAAGTAAATTTACTTTTGGCTATTACTATTGGGAGTATAATTGGATTTTTTAGCGGCTTGATTGGGATTGGTGGTGGAATTATTTTGAGCCCAGTGATTCTACTTTTAGGTTGGGCAAACTTGAAAGAATCTGCAACGGTTTCTGCACTTTTTATATTTGTGAATTCAGTAGCTGGATTTGCAGGTCAAGTTACAAGCGGTATTCACTTCTCCTCCGAAATTGTAATGATGACTGGACTTGCGGTAGCTGGTGGACTTACTGGATCTTATTTCGGAACATTCCGTTTCAATAGCAGTGTTCTTAAAAAAGTACTTGCCTTCGTTTTATTATTTGCATCCCTCAAATTACTTATTGTTTAAAAGTCTAATTATGAACGTGACTGTTTTATTTTTTGGAATGCTCGCAGAAGTAACACAAACTTCAGTTTTGGAACTGAATACAAATTCAATGCATTTGACCGACTTTCAAAATGAGGTTCTGAACTTGTTTCCTGATCTCAAAAAAATGTCTTTTAAAATTGCGGTCAACGAAAAAATTGTGGAAGAAGATGTTCCATTAACGGCATTTTCAAAAATCGCATTCTTACCACCCTTTGCCGGAGGATAATGTTAAGCGATCAGGAAAAATATCGCTACAGCCGTCAATTGATTCTTGACAATGTCAAAGAGCAAGGACAGGACCGTTTAAAAAATTCACGGGTATTGGTAATAGGGGCAGGCGGTTTAGGTTGCCCGGTACTATTATATCTAGCCGGCGGTGGAATTGGAAAAATAGGAATCATGGATCATGACCTGATTGATGAATCGAACTTACATCGTCAAGTTTTATACGGTACGGAAGATTGCGGAAAATCAAAAGCGCTTATCGCAGAAAAAAAACTGCATGGGCAAAATCCGTTCATCCAAATTGAAACCTACCCCTACAAATTAACACCAACTAATGCCCGTGAAATTTTCAAACAATACGATTTGATTGTAGATGGGACCGATAATTTTTCAGCTCGTTATATCATCAATGACGCTGCCGTTTTAGAAAATAAACCTGTTGTTTACGGTGCACTTTACAAATTTGAAGGGCAGGTGACCGTATTCAATTATCAAAATGGTCCAACTTACCGTTGTCTTTTTCCTGAACCTCCTAAACAGGCGCCCAACTGCAACGAAGCAGGTGTACTAGGTGTTCTCCCGGGAATCATCGGGCTCTATATGGCGAACGAAGTACTTAAAATTTGTCTTGGCACCGGAACAATTTTATCTGGAAAAATGCACATCTACAACGGACTAAGTTCCCAACTTTCAACTGTTCAGATCTCTAAGAATAATACCCTGAAGATCAAATCTATGCAAATACATTATGAAACAACAGGCATAAGTATTTGTGAATTCGATAATCTCAATATTCAGGAAATAAACTCAGACACTTTTAACGAATTAATTCATACTGAAGCTACTTTTCTGGATGTTCGAGAAAGCTGGGAACTACCCAGAATCTTGAGTCGAAGCTCATTAGAGATACCACTTAATCAAATTGAAAATAGAGTGACCGAAATTCCAAAAGATAAACAGGTTATTGTTTTTTGCAAAAGCGGCAACCGGTCAAAACTTGCAATTCATTTCCTCACCAAACATTTTGGATTTAAAAATTTATACAATCTAAAAGAAGGCATTAAAAACTGTCAGATACCCGTATGAAAAAATCACTTTACACTGGAGCAATCACTCCACAAAAAATCGCCGACTCAATTGCGTATCATCAGACAAAAACAAACATTGGTGCGCATGACATTTTTTTAGGTCAGGTCAGAGCAGACGAAGTTAATGGAAAAAAAATAGCTGCTATTGACTACAGTTGTTACGAAGAAATGGCTGAAAAAATCTTACATAAAATTCGTGAGGCCACCTTTGAAAAATTTGACCTGACTTGCCTGCACATCTATCACAGCACTGGGATGGTAAAAGCTGGAGAACTATGCTTATTTGTTTTTACCTCATCCAGACATCGCAAAATGGCAATGGACGCGTGTCGTTTTATTGTAGAAGAAATCAAATTAAAAGTACCCGTTTTTGGTAAAGAAATTTTTGAAGATCACACTCATCAATGGAAAGTAAATACTTAAAAAATCAATTCACTATCCGCTGCGGCCGATTGTAATTTAAACAGCTATGGTTGACATCACATTTAAAACATACACACTTCGAAAAGCAATTGCAACGGCCATTGTAAAAGTTTCAAAACAAGAAACCATTGATGCAATTATCAACAGACAAGTTCCAAAAGGAGATGTTTTTGAAATGGCAAAAGCGGCAGGGCTTTTAGGCGTAAAAAAGACCCCTGATTTGCTTCCGGATTGTCATCCACTGCCTATTGAGTTTACTGCTATTAGGTATCGCATTGACGGATTAGAAATTCACATTGAACTCGAGGTTCATACGATTTACAAAACCGGTGTTGAAGTGGAGGCCATGCATGGAGCAAGCGTTGTTGCACTCACCATGTATGATATGTTGAAACCTATTGATAAAGGCATTGAGATTTCAACGATGCGGCTCATTGAAAAAAAAGGAGGCAAATCGGATTTCAAAGACAAGTTTAAAAACAGAAAAGATTTAAAGGCGGCCGTCATTGTTTGCTCGGATACTATTTCAACCGGACAAAAAGAAGACAAAGCTGGAAAAGCAATCATCGCTAAATTAAAAACCTGTGGTGTTGAAATTGGTGCGTATGAAATTATACCAGATGAAAAAGATCAGATCCAGAATTGTGTCCATCGTTTTTCAAAAGACAAATACAATCTGCTCATCTATACTGGAGGAACAGGGCTATCTGCCAGAGATGTCACACCTGAATCGATTGAGCCTTTACTTGATCGAAGAATCAGGGGAATTGAAGAGTCCATCCGAAATTATGGACAAGACCGAACGCCTTACTCGATGCTATCACGCAGTGTTGCTGGTGTAAAAGGCAACATGTTAATTCTTGCTCTTCCAGGTTCAACCAACGGAGCAAAAGAAAGTATGGACGCAATTTTTCCTCATGTCCTTCACATTTTTGGAATCTTAAATGGCAATCGCCACGATTAAATGGAAGCGAATCCAAATCCAGAAATTCCTATTTCCAAATCAATTGGGTACTGGCTATTGATTGGCGCATTTCTGGTATTGCCGATGATTATGCTTGGCGGGGCTATACGCAATTGTCGCATTCAGGATTATCAATGGTTACCTGGAAACCCTGTCACCGGATTTATTCCACCACTCAATCAGGAAAATTGGATTTCAGAATTTGAAGCCTACAAAACTAGTCCTGAATATAAATTACGCAACTATAATTTTTCATTGGAAGAATTCAAAGAAATTTATTGACCTGAATTTCTACATCGTTTGCTTGGAAGAATTACAGGAATCGTTTTTATGATTCCTTTTTTGTATTTTTTGATTCGCCAAAAATTAAGAAATCCAAAACTGAAACGCCATTTGATCATTATCTTTCTACTAGGCGTTCTGCAAGGATTTACGGGCTGGCCGTCAAATGAGCCTAACCCAAGCTTTTAAAAACATCACCAAGAACGAAATGCGTGAAGTTTTAAAAGATCATGGAGTAACCTTGATTGGTGCAGGATTAGATGAAGCTCCGATGGCGTATAAAAACATTGAAACCGTCACGGCAGCACAAACCGAACTAGTTGACGTGGTGGCTAAATTCACCCCTAAATTAGTGCGAATGGCAAATGATGGAAGCAGGGAGGGTTAGGGTGGCTTGAATGTGCTTAGTTACTTTAGATTTCGAGATATGGTTGAAGCTATTAATTTATTGGACTCACGACTAACTCCGCAATCGTCTGCATATTTTTTCCAATTAGAAACTACTTCTTGAACTTGATTAATGATTGAAAGTGCATTTTTAACTTTGAAATATGATGCCAATTCGAGCAAATGTTTTTTTGTTGGATTTGCACTTTCACCAGCAACCAATGTGCTATGCATTCCATGTCCAGAACTTGAAAACGTTAAGTCATACGCTGGAGCCACTTTCCAATTTCCATTTGAGTCCATCAAGAATGAAAAATTTTTGCTGTGATCATCTCTGTTATTGGCAAAAACGTTAAAAGCGGCTAAGCGTAATATTTTTTCATAAGCATCCACATTTCTTTCTAATCTGAAAGCACATTCCATTAAATTGCCATAATCTAAATTACTCAGCCTGAAATTATCATGCATCATGCCTGCGGCAGAATGTAGGTGCAATCGATCATTACCATGTCTATCAAATCTTTTAGTTCCAAAATAAGTTTTACCAGACACCCCTGTGAAAAGTTCAGATTCACTCATTTCTATACCTGAATCCAAGGCCATTTTATAGTAGGCAAATTCGATCGTTGAAATATCCAAACGGTCAAACGAAGATGGGAATTTTATCATCCAATGTTCATATCCATCAGGTAACAACTTATCAGAAGCGATTAGATTCTTTGATTTGACATTATATCCCACTAATATTTTAGGGCGGGCACCCCCTGAAGAACCTGCCAAATTGTATAATTCATCAAGCCTTTCACTTACTTGTCCACTCAAAACGTTGTTTGACGCTGTGGCGATTTCATCTAACTCAATTCCGAAATTCGTCCCTGATTCGTCAATTATTTCGGGTCGATAGGTCAAGGCCCCAAGCCCCTTTTTTCCAACATACGCTAATCGATCTAAGGGGGTAATTTCACTTACGTCAATGCCTTTCGCAATTAGGGCTCGATCAAGTAATAATTTTCCCCAACCATCGGGTAAAGAATCGGCAAAAACACCATATAATCCATCAAACGGTGTTCTATCTGCCCTGTGAATTTGATCATTTAACTTTAATTTTATTGGAGATATTTCAACATTTCTGTCTATAAAATCCTTATAATATTTAAAATAAATAGAGTGACCTTCGCTTACTAATTCCCCCAAATCAATTTCTTTATCCTCAAATTGAATAGCGACAATTATTTTTTTTACATGTTCCATATTGATTACTCTTATCGATTTTGCGCATTCCCTGAT
>JADZFJ010000571.1 GCA_020849935.1 Crocinitomix sp.
CCACTGCCAGCCATGATGTCAATTTTTCCATTGGCGATTTCGAGCATGGATTGAATAACTGAAAGACCTTCCAATGCCGTTGGAGCACCGCCAGAAGTTAACACACGATTAAAGCCAATAAAAATCAAGTTTTCCAAGGTTTTTAAAGGATCTAAAGAAACGTCAATCGCCCGATGAAACGTAGTTCCTAAGTCGAGTTTTAGGGCCGTTTCCATTAAAAGCACCGTTTTTTTGATATCCAATTCACGATTTTCTTTCAACAATCCAAAAACGACTCCTTTTGCGCCAACATCATGCGCTGCTTGAATATCACGGTGCATTAATTCCAGCTCTTTTGGCGTATAGACAAATCCGCCCGCCGAGGGTCGAATCATTACGTACACTTCGGCAGTTGAATTTTTGACACAGGCTTCAATCAGTCCTATACTTGGGGTTAAACCTCCTTCGCTCAATGCGGCACATAATTCCACACGTTTAGCACCAGCTTCGGAAGCGGCAATTGCACCTTCGACACTATCAATACAAATTTCAATTTCCATTACTTGACTTCGATTTCATCAATGAAGAGCCAAGCTGGTTGTCCTGCTGCTTCGTGTCCATTTGGAACCACGCCAATATTTGTGGCCTTAAACCGAATGTAGCGCGCTGGAAGTTTCTTGCCTTTCTCATTAAGTTGGATTTCAACTGGCAAGATACGTTTCTTATTTGATAAATCAATCGAATTGGTAGAAAAAATTCGGGTTTCAGACCATTTTTTTTGATCTTTTGAAACGGATACTTCCACTGTTGATGGGAAAAAGATCCACGAATTTGAATATTGATAAAAGTTGCAGGCAATTTTGGAGATGGATTGAATTTTCCCTAAATCCAGTTCAACTTCGACATTTCGGCCGAAAAAACCTTGCCAAGTACCATCTCTGAAATCTAAGGATCCGATTCGCCCATCCACCAAGTTCTTTTTTTCGGTTCCAGCATACCACCGGTGAAATTCCGAAGAATAGGTAACCGAACTATTTAAGGCTAAATGGGTTGAAATGGTTTGTTTGATTGGGTTTCCATAGATTTTTCCAGCTTTAAATGCCTGAACCTCTAGGATTCCACTTCGGTTTAAAGCAATTGGAGTGGTGTAGGCTTGGAATTCATCTTTTTCAGACCAACGGTATTTTAAGGTTAAGTTAGACAGGCTTTTATCCAAATGAATTTGAATTGAATCTTCTTGAAATTCAAATCGAATTTGAGCACCAATGGATTCCATTCCATACGCAATGCCTTGTTTTTCTAACCACGAATAATGACTTTGCAAACGGTTATAAAAATCATCAAAATTAGGTTGTTTTGGTGCGCTCCATAAAACTTCTGCCAAAGCGATCATTCTTGGAAAAACCTTCGAATCTAAATTTTGTTCGTTCGGCACATGTTCGGTCCAGATATTACATTCACCTCCAAGAATGTACTTGTGAAATTTTTCTTCCAATTCAGGTGGAATTGGATTAAAACCGTAGATTTTTTGTAAATCGATCGCTGCCAAACTATAATCCAAATAACAATGGCTGGTCGGCGACATAATGACTTCATGTTCAGTGCGGGCGGCTTCTAATCCTCCATCCATTCCTCGCCAACTTTGAACAGTGGCAGTGGGAGAGAGGCCTCCTTCTAAAATCTCATCCCAACCAATTAATTTACGGCCATTTTTGTTTAAAAATTTTTCAATTCGTTTGATAAAATAGGATTGTAATTCGTGGGCATCATTTAAACCTTCGTCAGTCATTCGCTTTTTGCATTTGTCACAATGTTCCCATCTGAATTTAGGAGCTTCATCTCCGCCAATGTGAATATATTCCGAAGGAAAAATCGCCATGACTTCTGTCAAAACATCTTCTAAAAAAACAAAAGTACTGTCATTTCCAGCGCAGAAAATCTCTTTAAAAACACCCCAATCGTTGGCTACTGAAATAGGACCACCTGCACAGGATAAATGTGGATAGGCCGCCAATGCTGCTTGGGCGTGCCCTGGCAATTCAATTTCTGGAATTACGGTAATGTGTCGTTCACTTGCATAAGCGACAATTTCTTTCAATTCTTCAGTGGTATAAGATCCTCCATAAATCGAACCATCTGCCTCTGTTCGCCAAGCGCTTATTTCCGTTAGTTTCGGATATTTAGCGATAGGAATCCGCCAACCTTGATCTTCTGTCAAATGAAAATGGAGGACATTCATTTTATAATAGGCCAAGGCATCAATGTATTTAAAAACTACCTTTTTATCAAAAAAATGGCGACAAACATCCAATAATAATCCGCGGTGCGGAAAGGCTGGGGCATCATTAATCGTAACACATGGTAAAGCAATCGCCAATTGTTTGGTTGAGGCATAAGCATTTGTGCCTATAAGTTGTCTGAGCGTTTGAATTCCACGCATGACTCCAATTGGAGAACTTCCTGCAATCCGCAATTCATTTGCTTGTATTTTTAATTGATATGCTTCTGCATTTTCGGCATCTGGAATCGTTGGGTCGATGGCGAGAACGAGGTTGGTTTGAAATGAATTTACTTCAAGTTTATTAGCAGGTAATGTAATTAAAATATCTGTTAATAAATTAGTTAGATATTTTTTTTCATTACTTAATTCGATTGGTGCGTTAATTTCAAAATTGCCAGTAAGTTCAAATTTTCCAATTTCTTTTTTGATTGATTTTGGATATGGAATCAGTTCCATTTTTTGCTCAACCTTATCTATTTGGTTGGTGCTTCGTGTTTTAGTAGGTTGATCGCTTGAAAAAGGTAAAACCAGCAACAAGGAAAACAGAAATTTTACCATTCTTTCTCGTATTTAGCGTCCACCATTTTTTCATTGACTTGATCACGCAAAGCCACATTAAATCCTGCATAAACGCTGTGACAACCAACTTCTCCATTTTTAGACAAGGCGATAAAACCCACTTGTAAGTTTTCGAGGTTTTTATGTTTTTTGATAATTCGTGCCACGGCTTCTTCACAAGCTTCTTGAGGCGATTTACCATGTCGCATTAATTCAACCACAATCGCACTTCCCGCCACACGAATCACTGCTTCACCCAAACCCGTTGCACAAGCGGCACCAACTTCATTGTCCACAAATAAACCAGCACCAATAATAGGTGAATCTCCAATTCGACCGTGTAATTTATACGCCATGCCACTCGTTGTGCAAGCACCGGCTAGATTTCCAGCTTCATCAATGGCGAGCATTCCAATGGTATCGTGGTTCTCACTATTAATTCGCGGTTGATAATTCGATGATTTTAGCCAATTTTGCCAAGCTTCTTTCGAGCTTTCTGTCAATAAATTGGTTTTTTTAAACCCTTTTGACAAGGCAAATGTTAAAGCGCCATCGCCCGCTAACATCACGTGTGGAGTGTCTTCCATCACTTTTCTTGCCACCGAAATTGGATTTTCAATGTGTTGCAAAAAAGCGACAGCACCGCAATTTGAATTATGATCCATGATACAAGCATCCAAAGTTACATTTCCATCGCGATCAGGTAATCCACCCAAGCCAACACTGGTATTGTTAGGATCTGATTCGGTGACACGAACGCCTTTTTCAACGGCATCCAAAGCCGTTCCACCTTTTGAAAGCACTTCCCAAGCTGCTTTATTTGCATCCAATCCATGATTCCACGTTGAAACGACAATTGGTTTGATAACCTTTTGCTTTTTTGTCGGCTGTTGCGATTGAGTTAAATCATCCGGAGCAGCCGTCACCGCTTGACTCATTAAGGCAACACTTCCAACAGCGCCAAGTTTAATAAATTGTCTTCTTGATTTCATGGTGTTTTTTGAGCTTGGTTTATGGATAATTACTTAAAATGGTTGTATTTAAGTCGATGGTGCTTCAATTTTATTCTTCCGAATAAGGAAAACGCAAATGTTTTACCGAAGTACCGTTATTTTTAATTTCTTCCAACGATTTAATGCCAATTTCGATATGTTCTTTGACATAATCGCGGGAGACATTTTCGTCGCTTTTACTGGTTTTGATGCCTTCTGCAATCATTGGTTGATCGGAAACGAGTAAAAGTGCACCCGTTGGAATTTTATTCGCAAAACCCGTAATAAAAAGGGTGGCAGTTTCCATGTCAATGGCCATTGCTCGGGTTTTTCTCAAATAATCTTTAAAATCATTGTCATGTTCCCACACACGGCGGTTGGTGGTGTAAACGGTTCCTGTCCAATAATCTCTTTTTTGTTCGCGAATAGCTGTTGAAACCGCTCGTTGCAGATTAAACGCTGGTAATGCTGGAATTTCTGGAGGAAAAAAGTCGTTTGAAGTTCCTTCGCCACGAATGGCAGCAATGGGCAGAATATAATCACCAATGGCAGTTTTCTTTTTTAAACCTCCGCATTTCCCCAGAAACAAACAAGCTTTGGGATGAATCGCACTCAATAAATCCATAATGGTGGCTGCATTGGCACTTCCCATCGTGAAGTTTATAAAGGTGATTCCGTTTGCAGTCACATTGGGCATTGCTTTATCTAGTCCTTTAATGGGAACTTTATAAATTTCCGCAAAAATTTCGAGGTATTTATTAAAATTGGTCAACAAGATATATGACCCAAAATCTTCCAAGGAAGTTCCTGTATATCTTGTTAACCAATCTTTTACTATTTCTTCTTTCGAGTGCATTCGGACAGTTTATTCGCCACCACCACAAGCACCTGGTTCGCAAGCACCTGGCTCACATGCCATTGCTCCTGCATCCGTTGAATCGGCTTGTTTATCACATTTTGTCTTGTCGCATTTCGTTTTGTCACATTTATCTTTGTCACATTTCGTTTTATCGCATTTATCTTTATCACAGCATTTTTCACCTGTAGCGGTTGAATCTGTTTGAGCTGCCTCAGTTCCATCCGCTGTAGTATCACCGCATGAATAAACGAAAAGAGATAAAGTTAAGACCAGTAAAAAAGTTATTTTTTTCATTGTATTGTTATTTTGTTTGTATCGTAGGTTCGCCATCGAACCTAAAAGCTAAGGTACTAAATTAAACCCATTCTTTCTTTATAAATTCTCAATTTGTTCATCTTTTTTGGAAGTATTTCTGAGCGGATTGGCTAATTTTCCTTTTTCAGAGAGCAAAATAGCGATGTTTTTAGTCTGTTCAAATTCCCCAAAAATGATGACCATGATCACCGTGATCGGCACACTTAAAACCATGCCTGTAATTCCCCAAATTGCCCCCCAAATACTAAGGGAAAGGATGACAATAAACGAGCTGACATTGAGTGAATTTCCCATTACTTTAGGCTCAAGAAAATTACCAATGATCATTTGCACGATTCCAATCACAAGTAAAACAAGCAATGCCATGTTCAAATCGCCGAATTGAAGTAAGGCCATTAAAGCCGTAAAAAAGGCAGCAAATAAGGCACCAATGGTTGGGATAAAACTCAAAATAAAAATCAGAAAGGACCAAAATAGGGCAGAATCGACCCCAATGATAAGGAGAACGATAAAACTTAAACAACCTGTCAATAAGCCAATAAAGGTCTTAAGCGCAATGTAGCTACTTACCGAATCGCCAATTCTTTGAAGAATCTGAGTGACCTCTTGTTGTTTTTCAGAAGATGGAAAAAGAGAGAGGATTTTTGCTTTGAATAAGGTCTCTTCAATCAAAATAAAAAGCAAATAAAGTGCAATCATAAAAGTATTGCCCAAAATTTCAGTTAAGCCCGTGATCAAATTACCAATTAAACTCGAAAATTTAATCTCCCCCACAAAATTACCCATGAGTGCTTCAATATCAATGTTAAATTGGGTGTTTAAGTCTAGTTTAAAGACGTTTAAATTGGCTTCGTAGGTAGATAAATTGTTCATGATCTCATTCATATTATCCACCAAAAGATACATGGTACCTCCTAAAAATAAGTATAAAACGATTATTGCTAAGAAATTTAACACCCATTTTGGAAGACGTTTTCCTATAAAAGGAATACGTTGCGCCATTTTCCGGATTTCACGTATAAAAAACCAAACAAAAATGGCAAGAATTAAAGGGAGGATGATACTCTTTCCAATAATCAGTAAAAAAACACTTGCAAGCGTGATGACAATGATGGAAGCTGTATTAACTAATTTCATAGTTTTAATGATATTTAGAAAGGATGGTAAGGGCAACTGAAATTTTACGGTAATCAATTTCCCCCGATAAATGCTCAAAAATTGGTTTCAACTGATTGGTTTGATTCAATTGTTTTTTGGCCATTTTCACTTGATTGACTTCATATTCTGTCACGTAATTATTTAAATTAATCGGGTGATTTTCTTCAAATAATTTGCACAAATGACCCAAAACGGTGTTAGGCGTCATTTTTCTAATCTCACAGATTTCTTCCAACGATTTTCCTTGTTCATAATAAAGCAAGGTTTGTTGAATGGTATTTAATTTTGGTGCAAATTCTTGTGCGTTTAAATCATTGATTAACTTTAAAATATCTATTCCAAACCGCTGAAATTTCACTTGTCCC
>JADZFJ010000572.1 GCA_020849935.1 Crocinitomix sp.
AACCTTATAAATACGTAGCCGAGGCACATGCCTTGTTAAAAGAAGAACAACCGGGAACATTTGTGTGCGGGCATTCGCATATTTTATTGGTGCAATTTGATTCGAATATGAATTGTTTGTGGTTGAACCCGGGCGCATGTGGTAATAAAGGATTTCATCAAGTGAAAACCCTGTTAAGATTTGAAATTGACGCGGGGAAAATTCAAAATATGGAAGTCATCGAATTAGGCAAAAGAGGGTAGGTTTTGTTTAGCCGATAAAATAAAAGATTAATTTGCCCGTTAGTTACCTATTAAAAATCGGTAGCGGAATAAGGGCGGTTGATAATTAATTTTTAATTTAGGAACGTAATTCAGACAAATGTTTAAAAGACAGTGGATTTTATTGGTTTCATTTTTTTCAACGACAGCTTTTGGGCAGTTGGGCGGTCAAAATTCTTTTCAGTTTTTAGATTTGGATTTTAACGCCAGATCGTTGAGTTTGGGTGGAGATTTTATTGGGTTAAAAGATGATGATTTGAACTTGGCGGTTGCCAATCCAGCTTCAATAACGAAAGAAATGGACGGTAATTTTGCGCTCAACCATTTTCTTTTTCCATCAGGAATTAATTATGGACAATTAGCTTACAGCAAAAGTTTGGAGAAATTCGGCTCGTTTGTGGGACATCTTCGCTATGTTTCTTACGGTAAATTCACCCGAACAGATGAAGCTGGAAATGAGCAAGGAACTTTCACGGCAGGTGACTATGCGCTAGGGCTAGGGTATGGTAAAGAATTGAATAAATATTTTTCTATCGGCGGGAATCTGAACGTTATTTTTTCGCATTTAGAATCCTACACAGCAGTTGGTGTTGGGGTTGATGTTGCCAGCACCTATTATAACGAAGAAGCAAATTTCACCGCGACAATTGTAGCTCGGAACATTGGCTATCAGATAAAAGGATATACTAAAGATAATCATGAACCTCTGCCTATAGAGGTGTTGGCCGGTGCGAGTTATAAGTTTCACCATGCACCGTTTCGATTAAGCATTATGGCCACTGATATAACCAATTGGGATTTAACCTATAATGACCCAACTTTGTTGCCAACAATTGATAAGTTGACAGGGGACACGATTCCAGTTCCAACGGCAAGTTTTGTTCAGAAATTAGCTTACCACACCAATTTTGGATTTGAATTGGTGCCCTCAGACAATTTCTTTTTGCGGGTAGGATTTAACTATCAGCGCCGAAATGCTTTGGGGATTGTAGATAGAAAAGGGGCAAGTGGATTTTCCTTTGGCTTTGGATTAAGAACTAAAAAACTTGAGTTCAATTATGGCGTTGCGTTTTATTCAGCTGTTGGAGCTTCCAATGTGTTTGGCGTTACGACAAATTTTTCTAAATGGAATAGAAAAGGAACCTAATTTTGATTACAAATTAGTAATGCAATTCTCGAGTTAGCTAAGAATTTGAAAATAATTAGTTTCAGCCAACCCAACAGATTTTATGATTTATTAAGATTGATTCTAATTAAAATTTTTTAACTTTACGAGGTGAAGCTTTTTTCAAAAATATTTTTACTTGGTTTTGTGCTGTTTTTGGCGGCGCCTACGGTTATTATAGCCATTGATGAAAATATTGATATTTCACTTCTTTTAGAACTTTCTGAAGAAGAAACAGAAGACGAAATCAGTAAAATGAAAACCGTTTCTTCGACCGTCTTTTTTTCATGCTCATCCATCGATTTTGAAGAAATTCAAAAAGTACGGTCTACAACATTAAACGTGCAAAAGGTGGATTCGATGAAACCGAGTACCCTTCTCCAACCTCCAGAATTAGGATAGATTTTGTCAGTGCTTCAATTATTGAAGCTAAAAATTTATTTAATTCTAAAAATCAATTATGTTTAAACATTTGAAGAATGATATTCCTGCGAGTATCGTTGTATTTTTTGTTGCACTTCCACTTTGTTTAGGAATTGCATTGGCCAGTGACGCACCGCCCTTGTCGGGTTTAATTGCTGGAATTATTGGGGGGATTATTGTTGGATTTATTAGTAAATCAAAAATTGGCGTGAGTGGGCCTGCAGCTGGATTGGCTGCCATTGTTGCTGCTGCGATTGCTTCGTTGGGAAGTTTTGAAGTCTTTTTATCGGCGGTGGTATTGGCGGGAATACTTCAATTAATTTTTGGCCTATTACGATTAGGGGTGATTGGGTATTACTTTCCTAACAGTGTAATTAAAGGAATGTTGGCGGGGATAGGTATTATCATTATCCTAAAACAAATCCCCCATTTTTTTGGGTACGATTCGGAGCCGGAAGGTGCTGATAGTTTTGTGGAAGCTTCGGGTGAAAATACGTTTTCGGCTATTATGCATATTATTAATAATGTAACGCCTGGAGCCTTAATTATTGGTGCGATAGGTTTGTTTATTATTCTATTTTGGGATAATTTATTAGCCAAAAAACATGGATTTTTTAAGGTGATTCAAGGTTCGTTGGTCGCCGTGTTAATAGGTACCGTTTTACAAATTATTTTCAGCAGCAACCCTTGGCTTGTCATTGATGGGAAACATCTCGTACAACTTCGTGTTTTAGAAGAAATTAGTGATGTGAAAGACTTGTTGAAATACCCAGATTTTAGACAGTTTTTCACTAAAGAAGTTTGGATCGTTGCCTTTACTTTGGCATTAGTAGCGAGTTTAGAGACGTTGTTGAGTGTGGAAGCCACGGACAAATTAGATCCAGATAAAAATGTAACGCCAACTAATAGAGAATTATTCGCACAGGGTGCTGGTAACATTGTTACTGGGTTAGTTGGAGGATTGCCGATTACACAGGTAATTGTGAGGAGTTCTGCCAATGTTCAGTCGAATGCAAAATCGAAATTGTCTACTATTTTACATGGTTTTTTCATTTTGATCGCCATCTTGGCCATTCCTTCTATTTTAAA
>JADZFJ010000573.1 GCA_020849935.1 Crocinitomix sp.
ATAAGACATTTTTTAAAAATAAAAGAGGCTGCCCATTGGACAGCCTCTTTTTTTATGCGGTTAGTTTAGTTTACAACTGGCAACCGATTTTCAAAAACCAATTTACCTTCTTCCATGTCAATCAAGACATGACTATCGGCAACTATTTTACCAGACAAAAGTGCTTTGGAGAGTTCGTTTAAAACCACTTTTTGCATGATTCTTTTAATAGGACGTGCTCCAAATTGAGGATCATATCCTTCAAGCGCAATCCATTCTAATGCTTCTGGAGTCGCTTCAATGGTAATTTGTGATAATTTCAAATGCGCTTTTAATTGCTCAAATTGAATGTTCACGATTTCTAATACATCTTTTCGAGATAATGGTTGAAACATAATCGTTTCATCAATTCGGTTCAAAAACTCAGGTCGAATGGTTTTACGAAGTAATTCAAAAATTTGCTCTTTGGTTTCTTCTACAATTTTTCCCTTGTTTTTATCGGTCAAATGTTCGAAATTATCACTGATAATATGTGCTCCCAAATTCGAAGTCATAATGATTATTGTATTTTTGAAATTGACCGTTCTGCCTTTATTATCGGTCAATCGACCATCGTCTAAGACTTGCAATAGGATATTAAAAACATCTGGATGCGCTTTTTCAATTTCATCCAACAATAAAATCGAATAGGGCCGTCTGCGAACAGATTCGGTTAATTGTCCACCTTCTTCATATCCAATGTATCCCGGAGGTGCGCCAACTAAACGACTGACTGAATGTTTTTCTTGGTACTCACTCATGTCAATTCGGGTCAAGGCATTTTCATCGTTAAATAAATAGCCAGCCAATACTTTTGCCAATTCCGTTTTACCAACTCCGGTTGTTCCAAGAAAAATGAAAGATCCAATCGGTTTTTTCTCATCTTGTAAACCAGCTCTACTTCTTCGCACTGCATCAGAAACTGCAACAATAGCATCACGTTGACCGACTACATGTTTGCTGAGTTCATCTTCCATGCGTAATAATTTACTGCGCTCACTTTCCTGCATTTTTGAAACAGGAATCCCGGTCCATCGCGAAACAACTGCGGCGATTTCTTCCGAATCCACCTCTTCCTTAATCATTTTTGAATTTAAGTGAACCTTGGCCAAATTACTTTTTTGAAGGAGGATCTCCGCTTCGGTGTCCTTAATTCGACCGTAACGAATTTCAGCTACTTTTTCGTAATTGCCTTCTCTTTCAGCTTGTTCTGCTTCGAATTTTAACTTTTCAAGCTGTTCATTTCCTTCTTGAATTTTATCAATAATGTTTTTTTCCGCTTGATATTTTGCCAAAAACTCAGTTCGACGTTCGTTTAAAACACTTAATTCGTCTTTTAATTGATCCAATTTTTTTTGATCCTTTTCCCGTTTAATTGCTTCTCGTTCAATTTCAAGTTGCATTACTTTTCGGTCAATTTCATCCAATTCTTCCGGCTTACTATTGATTTCCATTCGTAAACGCGAACATGCCTCATCAATTAAATCAATTGCTTTATCAGGTAATTGGCGTTCGGTTATATACCGTTGTGAAAGCTCAACCGCCGAAATAATCGCTTCATCCTTAATTAATACCTTGTGATGGGCTTCATATTTTTCCTTGATTCCTCTCAAAATTGAAATGGCATCTTCGGCTGATGGCTCGTCGATTAACACGGGTTGAAATCTTCGCACCAAGGCCTTGTCTTTCTCAAAATGTTTTTGATATTCATCCAAAGTGGTCGCGCCCACCGCTCTTAATTCGCCTCTTGCTAAGGCTGGTTTTAAGATGTTTGCCGCATCCATCGCACCTTGTCCTCCGCCAGCTCCCACCAAGGTGTGAATTTCATCAATAAATAAAATAATTTCACCATCCGAGGCTGTCACCTCTTTAATGACGGCTTTTAAACGTTCTTCAAATTCGCCTTTATATTTGGCGCCTGCAACCAAAGCAGCCATGTCTAACGAATAAACAATGCGCGATTTTAAATTTTCTGGTACATCTCCATTTACAATTCGGTGCGCAATCCCTTCGGCAATGGCCGTTTTTCCAACACCTGGTTCACCAATCAAAATCGGGTTGTTTTTTTGACGTCGGGTTAAAATTTGTAGTACCCTTCTAATTTCTTCATCTCGTCCAATAACTGGATCCAATTTGCCTGACTTTGCAAGCTCATTGAGGTTAATTGCATATTTTTCTAACGAGCGGTAGGTTTCTTCTTGGCTGTCTGAAGTCACGCTTTCTCCATTTCTTAATTTCATAATCGCTAATTTTAATTCTTTTTGTTGTACCCCTGCATCTCTTAAAAATGCCGATATCGATTCATTTAATCCAAGCATCGAATAAAAAATCACTTCTAAAGACAAAAATTCATCTTTAAATGCTTTCATATTTTCAAAGCCAGCCGCAAAAAGTTTATTGGTTTGGTTTGACATGCTCAATTGTCCTCCTTCAACTTTTGGATACGAAGACACAATACTGCCCACAGTTCTTCTCATTAAATCTTCGTCCAAACCTACTTCCGAAGCTAAAAAAGGAATTACACTCGCTTCAATTTCAATAATTGCTTTGAAAATATGTCCTGGCTCGAGGAGTTGATGCCCCTTCAATTTTGCCATTGATTCGGCATTTTTTAATGCTTCAATTGATTTGGTTGTTAATTTTTCGATGGTCATA
>JADZFJ010000574.1 GCA_020849935.1 Crocinitomix sp.
CACCGTCTTTATTATTCAAAATCCTTCTCCCACACGAAAGGATTAGCTGCGTTGAATTTCATTTGACTGCGTCGTACTGCGTTTCGTGCGGTAGCGGGTGCGTTCCAATAAAACCTGCGAAAATCGAGCTGATCTAGATGCTATTAAACACTTGGAGAAGCTATAAACCACAGGAATACTAACAAATTTTAACAATGATCTTATAAACCAACAATTTGTTAAACAACCAAATTTTTAGGTATAAACACTGATGAACTGGCTACTAAATAATTTGAAAGTTAAGTGTTTAGACTGTTTCTTATGAATTTTTAATGGTTTAACTTGCCATGATTTTAATTGGTTAGTAAGGTTGGTTGCATTCTGTTTTCGTTCAGAGTGTCACCTATTTGATAATTGACAATTTAAATACCTTTTATAATCATACAAAAATGAAAGATTTGAATTTTTACTATTGTTTAAATAGCAAATGTTTCACTTGAGAGATTGAGAAAACTTAAAAACAAAATATTAATTAAAAGGCAAACCTATGAAAACAAATAAACTGCTTATTGGAATTTTACTATTAATAGGAATTAATAGTGCTTATGCGCAATTGGCAACACTACCAGTTACGATTTGTGAAAGTTACAAAGAAGCAGGCTGGATATTTTTCAAGCCAGAATCAATAAATACTGGAGAACTTTTTACGGATCATTATGCTTCCTTCTTTACTGATGCCAATAATACAATGGTTGTCGATCGGAATTGGAATGACAATTGGTTGAATCTGGGTCATAAGCATTATACTCAATATTATAATGGGATACGGGTAGAAGGACGGGGATTTACGGAACACTATAGAAACTCTGGTGAGTTGTTATATGCGAATGGAAAAATTTGTTCTGAAATTGGCAAAAAGTTTACTTCAAATATTATAAGTGAACACGCTGCTATTGATAGCATTCTAGCAAAATACGTATACAATCAATTGTCTTGGGATTCACCTGCGTTTGAAGAACAATATAAAGCAGATTTAGAGGATACATTAGCAACTTCTTATCCTACAGGCGAATTACTATTTACAACTAAAGATTGGAAAGTCCCGATCAAATACGATCAAAGCGCAAATGACTACGTCTTAGCTTGGAAATTTGAAATTACTTGTTTATTGCCTTCTTTCCACGTTGGGGTCTATGTGGATGCATTAACTGGTGACGTGATTAAGATTATAGACATGGTACATCATGATGGACCTGCAATTATTCCATTTTATGGAATGCAAACCCTTGATACACGTTGGGAAGGCTGGCCTACTAATGCACACGTTTTACATACAGACAATTCGGGTAGAAACGTGCATACTAAATATGACGGGCCATTATCATGGGGATTGACAGAAGAAGTACAAGATAGTGATGGAGATTGGGGTACTAGTGAGCAAGAGGCAACAGCTGCACATTGGGCTGTTGCAAAAACATGGGACTATTTCAAAAACAAACATGGTCGAAACGGTCTCGATGGATCAGGGAGTAAACTACGTGTATTAGCCGGATCTGATGATCGCGTAGGTGCATGGTATGATAAAATCGCAGGTATTGATCGGGTTTTTGCAGGTTGGGACGAAGACGATATTTATCATGGAGAAATTTCAGTTCTGGCTCACGAATTTACACATGGTGTAGATGAACATTCTGGGAAGTTAGATTATTTCAATGAACCAGGGGCGTTAGATGAATCTTTCGCGGATATTTTTGGTTACTTGGTGCGTCAATATGCAACAGGCTCAAGTAGCTGGGAAATTGGTGTGCCAACCGCATCAGATCGGGGAAGAAGAAGCTTACAATTTCCAAAAACTCTTGGAATTCATTATGTGATCAGCGAAGATTCAATTACTTTTACGGAGAGTATAGGTCAACCTGATACTTATGGCGGTGAAAATTGGTTTCCTTGGGATTTGTTTGGAAGTGATCAAGGTGGTGTGCATATAAATTCAGGCGTGCAAAATCATTGGTTTTATATGCTTTGTAACGGAGAAATAGACGTAAATGATAATGAGGATAGTTATGTCGTCTTTGGAATTGGCGCGGAAAAGGCAGCGAAAATCGCCTATTACAACTTAACTTCACATATGGGTGAAAACTCGCAATATGAAGATGCCATGATTGGGGCTATACATGCGGCTGCCCTTGCCTGGGGGGAATGTTCATTTGAACACGTACAAACGCAAAATGCTTGGTATGCTGCAGGGGTTGGCGATTGGTCATATTGTTATGGCGCTGGAATTGCCGAACACGAATCAACATTCACAATGTATCCAAATCCCGCACAAGAATTTACCAATCTTAGGTTTGAAACACACGAACCAAAAACTATTCAAATATATACAAGCAATGGTGTCTTATTAAAAACTATCCGAAACATAACCAGTCAAAGTTATCTGCTCGATATTTCTTACCTTGCATCTGGTTCTTATTTTGTTGCAGTTGTAGGAAATAAAAACCAAGCAACTGTTTTAATCAAAAATTAATATGTTAAAATATTTTTTCAGTCTATTAATTTTTTCCGCAGTAATCAAGGATTGCCAAGCTCAAAATGAAGTTGGACAATCCTTGATTGTTAACAGAAATCAACTTGAAGTGTTTTATCCTAATTATTACTATTATTATCGATTTGATAAACGTTTCAGAACCTCTTTACCATTGCTTAATGCAGGAATACGGTATCAACATTTTAATTCCAAAGCGTATGGATTTTCAGCAAGTATATCTTCTGATTATATGCGAGATTTAAAATCTGTAAATAAAAATGGACAAATAGCCGCACGTTTGGTTTTATATCCGAGTATAGGCATTCAAAAATCATATTTTTTTTTGAAACAAAATATTTTCTTTTCACTTGGGGTTGATTTAGTTGGTCGCATTGGACAATTAATGACATTTGGCAGCTCAAACGAGTTCGAAGCTGTTTTTGGCTATTACGATTTGTTGGATGCAGGCATTTCAATCGGAAGTAGATTAACGTATTCTCCTAATCAAAAACTTTGTCTAAGTATAGGTTTAAATCAATCTCTTTTTCTCTATGTTTACGACAAAGGTTCGAAACCTAATGGCATGCCCACTTCGCCCAGAAACGTTACAACTCTTACATTCGGAATTGGATATAATTTACCAAAAAAATAAAAATCAATGAAGGATGAAAATCTTCACAAAGTGGCCAATTCCTATTAATTTGAATCTGACATCTTTTGCACGTTAACCTTGTATAAAAATTAATATCTTAGCATAATTAAACCCCAACAAAGTAAAATTGTATCTTCGTAAAAACTGAATTGTATGAGTATAGAACTCACCGAAGCCGAAAAAATTAAAATCATTAACGCTGACGACCTGTATGGCATCATGCAAAAAATACTTTTGCGTGAGGATAAAATTGACCAAGATCGGGAGCATTTTTGGGTGGTTGGTTTGGCTACAAATAACCGTATTTTATTTATCGAATTAGTCAGTAAAGGATCAATTAATCGGGTGACCGTTGAGCCAATGGAAGTTTTTAGTTTAGCCCTACAAAAACGAGCGGTGAGTATTATTTTAGTACACAACCACCCAAGCGGCGATTTAAAACCATCGTGGGAAGATAAAGACATCACAGATCGTTTAATTCAGGTGGGGATTATTGTAAATACCTTTGTAACTGACCATTTGATAATAACTACTAAAAGCTTTTTAAGCTTCGCTTATTCCGGACTTTTAGATGAATTGGCAAAAAGTACTAAATACGTTCCGAAGTTCAAACAAATTGAAAATTTACGAAAGGAAGCCGAAAAAAATAAAGCAATTGAAATGGCCAAAAATTGTCTTAAAAAAAATATGGACATTGAATTAATTATGCAATTGACTGGGTTAACGTATGACGAAATAAAAGCACTGGGTTAATAGGTTCCAAACCAATTACCACAAAAAAAACACCCCCTTGTGGAGACGCAATGCATTACATCTCTACAAGGGGGTGCAACATTACCAATTTTTCAAATGATCCTTATTCTTCCTCGCGGCTTGCACTTGCGTCGTCCGCTCCTGAACCTGATCGATGATTCCGTTTTATGTCGCTGATACGGGTACCA